>CAZMQP010000137.1:0-6622 GCA_964568385.1 uncultured bacterium | reverse complement strand
CGTCGTCGAACGTCACCTGCTTCGGCTCGCCCCCCTCGACCGGCACGAGGAACAGGTCGAAGTTGCGGCCGCGCGGGTTGCGCCAGTTGGACGAGTAGAGGATGGCACGGTCGTCGGGGGTGAAGTAGGGCGCGAAGCTGGCGCCCTTCTGGAACGTGATCTGGCGCGCGTTGCGGCCGTCGGCGTCGGCCACCCACAGGTCCATCTGCGACGGACGCACGAGATCCTGGGCGAGCAGACGCTTGAACGTGGCGTTGGCGGTGCTGTCGTCGGTGCGATGCGTGCGCCACACGATGCGGCGGCCGTCATGCGAGAAGAACGCGCCCCCGTCGTAGCCGGGTGAGTCGGTCAGGCGCGTCAGCTGGGTGCCGTCGGTGCGCATGCGGTACAGGTCGATGTCGCCGTCGCGCGTGCTCGTGAACACGATCCACTGCCCGTCGCGCGACACCGTGGCCTCGGCGTCGTACCCCGGGTGCGTGACCAGCGGCCGGAGGTCGCGGCCGTCCGGACGCGCCGTGTACAGGTCGTAGCTGGGATAGATGGGCCACACGTAACCCTGCGAGCGGTCCGGCTCCGGCGGGCACTCGTCCCCGGCCGCGTGGGTGGAGGCGAACACGACCCGGCGGTCGCCGTCGAGGAAGTAGCCGCAGGTGGTGCGGCCGCGCCCGGTGGAGACGAGCGTCACCTTCCCCGTGCGCAGGTCCATCACGTACTGCTGGTCGCACTTCATGTCGCCGGTCATCGCCTGGAACACCAGCTTGCGGCCGTCACGGCTCCAGTAGGCCTCGGCGTTCTGGCCGCCGAAGGTGAGCTGATGGAGTTCGGCGAAGTGGGTCTCGCCGTCGCGGATGAGATGACGCGCGTCCTTGGCGGTCGGCGGCACCGGCGAGGCCGGGCGCTTGCCGCCCGCGGTGGCGCCGGCCGCGAGTGCGACGGCGATGACGAGCGTCCCGAACGAGCGTGCGGTCACGGTCTCCTCCCCAGGGTGACGAGGAGCTCGATCGGCTCCCCGGCCCGCTTGATGTTCACGCGCACGGTCTGCCCCGGCTTCCGGGAGCGCAGCGCGAACGTGTAGTCGTAGATGTTGTCCACCCGGATGCCGTCGAAGCCGACGATCGTATCGCCGCCGCGCAGCCCGCCCTGTTCGGCCGGGCTGCCGCCGCGGACACCCGAGAGCAGGACGCCGCCCTCGGTCTGCAGGTAGTCGGGGATGGTGCCCAGGTAGGCGCCGAAGCCGCCGCCGCCGGCGATGCGGCCCATGCGCGCCGTGTCCGCCTTCGCCTTGGAGAAGGCGATGCGCGGCCGCGCCGCGAGCGAATCGAGCAGCGCCTCGGCCAGCCGCGAGACGCGCGCGACGCCGGCCGCGTGCACCTTCTCCCAGGTGACCGTGGGGCGGTGGTAGTCCTCGTGCGCACCGGTGAACAGCATCAGCACCGGACGGTCGCGCTTGTAGAACGAGCTGTGGTCCGAGGGGCCGTAGCCGTCGTCGCTCGTACGCAGCGTGAAGCCGGCGGCGCCGAGCCCGCGGTTGGCGTTCTCGAGCAGCCCGCGCCAGGCCGGCGACGTGCCGAGGCCCATGACCGAGAGCTTGTCCTCACGCAGCCGCCCGACCATGTCCATGTTGATCATCGCCTCGATGGTCTCGAACGGCCGCGGCGGATCGTCCACGAAGTGCGAGGAGCCCACGAGCCCGATCTCCTCCGCGGTGAAGGCGACGAACGCGATCGTGGCCGCACGCGGCCGGCCCTTGCGCGCCGCCAGGCGCTCGGCGGCCAGCAGCATGGCCGTGGTGCCCGAGGCGTTGTCGTCGGCGCCCACGTGCGGCTCGTGCGTGTCCGGCGACAGCGACGAGGCGCCGCCGTAGCCGAGATGGTCGTAGTGCGCGCCGAGCACGAGCGTGCGGGTGGAGTCGCGGCCCGGCAGCAGGCCGACCACGTTGCGCGTGACCGCGCGCGTGCGTTCGAGCGCCACCGTCAGCGTGGCCGAGTCCGCGAGCGCGAAGGAGTGCGGCCGCCGCTCCGACTCGATGCGCTCCTGCGCCGCCGCCAGCGTGGTGCCGGAGGCGCGCAGCAGCGCGTCGGCGACCTCCTCGGAGATGAAGGCGGCGAGCAGGCCGCTCGTCATATAGCCGCTGCCGTCGCGGGCGGGGGCCCGCAGCGGCTCGCCCGCGTGCCACTTGGGCCCGTGCACGACCAGCATGCCGAGGGCGCCGTGCTCGCGGGCGTTGATGGCCTTGGTGCGCAGCTCGGCATGCGGCGTGTTGAACGTGCCGTCGAAGCGGCTGGTGGAGTCCATCTCGCCGGGCTCCTGTGCCAGCACCAGCACGATGGCGTCGTGGGCATCGATGCCGGCGTAGTCGTCCCACTCGAAGCCGGGTGCCGTGACGCCGTGCCCGACGAACACCACCCGCCGGCGCAGCGTGCCGTTGGTGGAGAAGCCGACCGGCTGCATCGCCTCGCCGGCGTCCCAGCGCCGTCCGCCGGCCTCGACGAACGTCGGCTGCCGCACCTGCACGCCGGTCGTGACCTCGATGGGCTGGAACCACGTCCCGCGCTCACCGCCCGGCGTCAGGCCGGCGCGGGCGAAGCGGGCCGCGATCGCCTCGGCGGCGCGGTCGATGCCGGCGGTGCCGATGCCGCGGCCCTCCCACGCGGGGTCGGCGAGCTGCCGCACGAGATCGCGCACCGCCAGCGAGTCGGGGCCCAGCCAGCGGGGCGCGCCCGCCGCCCGGCCCTCGGCAGGCGTGAGGGAGACGAGGACGAGCCCCAGCGCCGCGGCCGCGAGCCGCCGCGCGCTCACGCCCGCTCCTCCCAGATGCGCCGCATGCCATGCAGCGTCAGCTCCTCGTCGATGACGGTGATGGACTCGCACTCGGGCGCGAGCACCGGCGCCAGCCCGCCGGTCGCGATCACCTTGGGGCGCCCGCCCAGTTCGCGGGCGAGACGGCGCACCAGCCCGTCCACCAGGCCGGCGTAGCCCCACAGCACACCCACGCGCAGGCACTCCTCGGTGGTGCGCCCCAGCGCCCGCTCGGGGCGCCGGAACTCGACGCGCGCCAGGCGCGCGGCGCGCCGGAACAGCTCCTCCGACGACGTCACGACGCCGGGCGCGATCGCCCCGCCGACGTAGGCGCCGTCGCGGCTCACGCAGTCGAATGTCGTGGCGGTGCCGAGGTCCACCACGATCGCGGGGGCGCCGTGGCGCGCGATGGCGCCGACGGCGTTGGCGATGCGGTCGGCGCCGACCGACGCGGGGTCGGGCACCTGCAGCGCCAGCGGCGCCGGCCCGGCTCCGATCTCGACCGGCGGCGCGCCGGTGACGCGGCGGAGCGCCTCGCCCCACGCGGCGGTGAGTCCCGGCACGACCGAGCACACGACCGCGCCGGCGCCGCGCACGCTCGCACGGCCGAGCAGCTGCGTCAGCGTGAGCGTCAGCTCGTCCGCCGTCACGCGGCCGCTGGTGATCCGCCAGTAGTCCTGAAGCTCGGCGCCCCGGAATCGTCCGATCACCGATTCGCTGTTGCCCACGTCCACCGCGAGCAGCATGCCGGCCGTGCGCGGCCGCGCCGCCTTACGAGTCGCCACGGGAGTCCTCCGCGGACGGGCCGAGGACCTCGGCCTCCGCACGTGCGCGCCGGCGCGCCACCAGGGACGACAGACCGACGCTGATGAAGTAGAGCGCCACCATCGGGCCGCCCATGATGAGCTGGGCCGTGACGATGTCGCCCGGGGTGATCACGGCCGTGATGACGAAGATGAGGACGACGGCCACGCGCCATTGCTGCAACAGGAACATCGGGGTGACCACGCCGAGGAACGTCAGCAGCATGGTGACCAGCGGCAGCTGCATCAGCGCGCCGCTCGCGAAGCAGAGGTTGTAGACGAAATCGAGCAACGCACTCAAGCGGATCTGCTCGACCATGCCCGGCAGCAGGAACTGGTCGAGCACGCGCAGCGCGAGCGGGATCACGTAGAGGTAGGCGGCGGCGGCGCCGGCCGCGAACAGCACGAACGACATGAGCACCAGCAGGGGCACCAGCCGCCGCTCCGCGCGGAGCAGACCCGGCACCACGAACGACCACGCGCGCCACAGCAGGACCGGCAGCGACAGGAAGACGCCGATCACGATCGCCATCTTGAAGCGCTCGTTGAAGGCCTCGAGCGGCGACAGGACCGACGCCTGCTGCACCGTGCGCGCGATCAGGTCCGACATCACGCGCGGCGCCAGCATCCAGCCGGCGATGCCGCCCGCGAGCACGGCGATCACGCCGTGCAGCAGCACCTGGCGGAACTCCTCGAGGTGTTCCATGAACGGCATCTCCCCGCGCTGCCGAGGGTCCACGAACGCGTCGTCGGCGCGGAACTCGCGCGCGCGGCGCGGGTCGTCCGGGGGCAGGTGGGGGCTGCTCATCGGTGGCGCTCCCCGGCCGGCGCGCCGGGCTCGAGGTCCCCGGCGAGTACGGTGGTCTCGGTGCCGCTCTCGAGCCGCAGCACGAGCCCGCCCGCCTCGTCGAGCCGCTGCGCCACGCCCGTCACCGCGCCGGCCGGCGTCCGCACCGTGACGGGCTCGCCCCAGAACGCGGCCGCCGCCGACCACGCGGCGAGCACCGCGGTGCGGTCGCCCTCCTGCACCTCGTCCCACAGCGGCTCGAGCGCCGAGAGCACCGCCGCCGCCGCGTCCTCGACGCGCACGTCGGCCCCCTCGCACCAGAGCGACGTCGCCGTCTCGCGCAGTCCGGGCGGGAAGTCCTCGGGCGCCTGCCGCACGTCGAGCCCGATGCCCACCACCACGACGTCACCGCCCCGCGGGTCGCGGCGCATCTCGCACAGCACGCCCGCCAGCTTGCGGCCCGAGGCGAGCACGTCGTTGGGCCACTTGAGGCGCACCGGCACGCCGAAGCGCTCGCAGGCCCGCGCCACCGCGAGCCCGGCGGCCAGCGGCAGCAGGCCCGCCTGGCGCACGTCGCAGCCGAGGTGCAGCGCGGCGCTCATCGCCAGCCCCTTCCCGGGCGCGTGCGTCCAGGTGCGGCCGTCGCGGCCGCGGCCGCCCGTCTGCGCCTCGGCGATCACGGTGACGCCATCCCCGAGCCCGGCGCCCCACGCGTCCCACGCGTCGTCGTTGGTGGAGCCGGTGGACTCGCGCACGAGCAGCGTGCGGCCGAGCCGCCGGGTGGCGAGACGCGAGGCGAAGTGCGCACGGTCGAAGCCCACGCTCAGCCGACCTCCTCGATCTCGAGGCTGAGGTCGAGCGCCGGCGCAGAATGCGTCAGCGCCCCGACCGACAGGTAGTCGGCGCCGGTCTCCGCATAGGTGCGCGCGGTGGTCAGGTCGATGCCGCCCGAGACCTCGACCTCGGGCCAGCGCCGGGCCCCCGCGCGCGCGCGCGGATGATCGGGCGGGTTGGCGCGGCTCCAGCGGTCCACTTCGGCGAGGGCGCGCCGCACGGCGTCGGGGGTCTGGTTGTCGATGAGGATGCGGTCCACCTCCGGGCGCAGCGCCTCGCGCAGCTGGTCCATGGACTCGACCTCGACCTCGAGCAGCAGGTCCCGGCGCGTGCGCTGGATGTGGTCGATGCAGGCGGTCAGCCCGCGCGCCGCGCGGATGTGGTTGTCCTTGACCAGGTACATGTCCCACAGCGCCAGCCGGTGATTCTGGCCGCCGCCGCACTGCACGGCGTACTTCTCGAGGAAGCGCAGGCCGGGGGTGGTCTTTCGGGTGTCGAGGATGACCGCGCCGGTGCCCTCGATGGCATCCACGTAGCGCCGCGTCAGCGTCGCCACGCCCGACATGCGCATCATGAAATTGAGGGCCGTCCGCTCCGCGGTCATGATGCTGGCGGCCGACCCGCTGACCTGCACCAGCCCGGCGCCCGCCTCGACGCGTGTGCCGTCGCCGACTAGCCTCTAGAGCCGCAGCTGCGGGTCCACCTCGCGGAACGTCATCTCGGCGATCTCGCCGCCGGACACGACGCCGGCGGCCTTGGCCATGATCACGGCGCGCGCGCCGACACCCGCGGGCACGGTGTTGAGGGTGGTCACGTCCCCGGTGCCGACATCCTCGGAGAGCGCGAACTTCACCAGCGGCAGGAAGCTCTCGAGCATGGGTCAGCGGTCCTTGCCGAATCGGCGCTTGATGTTGCGCGGCTCGCGCGGGGTGCGGCGGCTGCGGGCCGCGGCCTCGAGCCCCGCGGCCACCGCCTCGGCGGGCGCCGCGCCGGAGGCCAGCGCGAAGCGCACCTCGTCGAGGCGGTCGCGCAGGCTGGCGGCACGCTCGAACTCGAGGGCGCGGGCCGCCTCCAGCATCTCCGCCTCGAGACGGGCGGCGAGCGACTCGGGGCCCTCGGCGATCAGGGACTCCGGGATCGCCTCGTCCCGGTCCGCGCGGCCGATGGCGTCCGCCACCGACGTGGCCCGCAGGATCTCGGCGTGCGATTTGGTGACCGTGCGCGGCGTGATGCCGTGCTCGCGGTTGTACGCGAGCTGCTTCTCGCGGCGCCGGTTCATCTCGTCGAGCGCGCGGCGCATCGAGTCGGTGATCTGGTCGGCGTAGAAGATGACGCGGCCGTGCTCGTTGCGCGCCGCGCGCCCGGCCGTCTGGATGAGGCTGCGCTCGCTGCGCAGGAA
>CAZMQP010000136.1:0-6734 GCA_964568385.1 uncultured bacterium | reverse complement strand
CGCCCTTCTTCGCCCGGCCGGGCGCCGCATCGCCCGCGCCCGCGCCCGGCGCGCGCCCGCGCTTCGCGCCGCTGCCGCCGCTTCGCCGCCCCGACGAGCCGCGCTGATGCGCGAGTTCGGCAAGTGGCTCGCCATGCTCGGCCCGGTCGGCCTGCTGCCGGGGCCGCGCGCCACCTACGGCAGCGCCGTCGTCGCCGCGGTCGGCTACTTCCTGCCCGTGCCGAGCTGGCCCGTCTTCGCGGGGCTGCTCGTGGCGGGCACGCTGGTGTCGGTTTGGGCGGCGGGCGAGGCCGAGCACTCGCTCGGCCACGACGCCAACCCCATCTGCATCGACGAGGCGGTGGGGCAGACGCTGGCGCTGATCCTGGTGCCGCACACCCCGCTCGCGTTCCTCGCGGCGTTCCTGCTGTTCCGCCTCTTCGACATCTGGAAGCCGCTCGGCGCCCGCCGGATCCAGGACCTGCCCGGCGGCTGGGGGGTGGTGGCCGACGACGTCATCGCCGGCATCGTGGCCTGCGCGGCGTTCCATGCCCTACGCTGGGGCATCGGCCTGGCCGGCCTGCCGGCCTGGCTCGGCTGATCCCCGCCGGAGGCGCTGCCGCATGAACGCCGAACTCGACCGGTTCGTCCGCGACGCACTCGCCAAGGGCGTCACCCGCGAACGCATCCACGCCGAACTCGCGCGCGCCGGATGGCGCCGCGAGGAGGTCGAGGCGGCGCTCGGCGCCTGGCTCGAGAGCGACCTGCCCGTGCCGCTGCCGCGCCGCCGCGTGCAGGTCTCGGCGCGCGAGGCGTTCCTCTACCTGGTGCTGTTCGCCACGCTCTACGTGGTCGCGTTCCACGCCGGCGCCGTGGCCTTCGCGCTCGTGGAACGGCTGGTGCCCGACGCGATGCGCGAGGCGGCCCACGAGGGCGGCCGCGCGGCGCTGCGCTGGGCCGCCGCCTCGCTGCTGATCGCGTTCCCGGTGTTCCTGCTGTGTTCGCGCATCGTGTCGCGTTCGCTCGCGCGCGAACCCGAGAAGCGCTCGAGCGGCGTGCGGCGCTGGCTCACCTACCTGACGCTGTTCGTGGCGGCGCTCGTGCTGATCGGCGACCTCGTCGTGCTCGTCGCCGGACTGCTCTCGGGCGAGCTCACCGCGCGGTTCCTGCTGCGCGCGCTCATCGTGTTCGTGATCGCCGGCATCGTGTTCGGCCACTACCTGCTCGACCTGCGCCGCGACGAGGACGAGGCGGGCGCCCCGCGCACGGCGTGGCTGGCGCGCGCCGGCGCCGTGGGGGTGGTGCTGGCCATGGCGGCCGCGCTGTGGATGGCGGGGGCGCCCGCGACCGCGCGCGGCCGCGAGCTCGACCAGATCCGGCAGCGCCACCTGCTCGCCATCGCCGAGCACCTGCGCGTGCTGCGCCAGCAGGACCGCCCGCTGCCGGCGACGCTCGAGGAGGCGCGCGCCTCGGCCTGGGGGCCGGCGCTGGAGGTCGAGGACCCCGAGACGCACGTGCCCTACGGCTACGAGGTGCTGGACTCCTCGCGCGTGCGGCTGTGCGCGGTGTTCAGCCGCGCCGATTCGCTGGGGCCCCACGGCGGGCAGGTGCAGCCGTTCTGGCGCCACGGCGCCGGGGAGCACTGCTTCGAGTTCGTGCTCGAGGGCGCCGCGCCGCTGTCCCCGCGCGCGCGCTGAGCTGCGCCGGCTTGCACCGGCTGGCGCGCTCCGGCACCGTGCCCCGCCACACGCTCCGACACCCGCCCGCCCCCTCGCCTCCGAGTCCGCCATGCGCATCGAGATCGTCACCATCGGCACCGAGATCCTCGCGGGCCGCACGCTCGACACCAATTTCGCATTCCTCGCGCGGCTGCTCGAGGAGGCCAGCGTGCAGGTGGGCTGGCACACCACCGTGCCCGACACCGCCGAGGGCATCAGCGAGGGGCTGGGCCGCGCACTCGAACGCGCCGAGGCCGTGATCGTCACCGGCGGCCTCGGGCCGACGCCCGACGACATCACGCGCAAGACCATCGCCGGCCTGCTCGGCCGGCCGCTGCAGCTCGACGAGGGCACGCTCGAGCACATCCGCGAGCGCGGCCGCCGTCTCGGGCGGCGCTTCCCGGCCACCGTCGAGACCATGGCGCTGGTGCCGCGCGGCGCCGAACTGTGGCGCAATCCCATCGGCGCCGCTCCCGGCATCCTGATGGAGCACAAGGGCAAGCCGGTCATCCTGCTGCCGGGCGTGCCGCAGGAGATGGAGGCGCTGGCCCGCGAGCACGTGGTGCCCTATCTGCGCGAGCGCACGGGGCTCGCAGTCGAGAACTTCACGCTCCGCACGTTCGGCGTCTTCGAGAGCCAGCTGCACGAACGCATCGGCGCGCTGCCCGACGGCTGGCACGGCGCGTCGCTCGCCTACCTGCCCAGCTTCTTCGGCGTGGACCTGCGCGTGACCACCACCGGCACCAACCCCGCCGCGGTGCGCGAGGCGGCACAGCAGGCGTACCGCGAACTCACCGCGATCGTGGCGCCGGTCGTCTACGCCGAGGGCACGCGCGGCATGGAGGAGGCGGTGGGTGAGGCGCTCACGGCCCGCGGCTGGCGCATCGCCACCGCCGAGTCGTGCACCGGCGGGCTGCTGGCCAAGCGGCTGACCGACGTGCCCGGCTCGAGCCGCTACCTGGAGCGCGGCCTCGTCACCTACAGCAACGAGTCCAAGGTGGCGCTGCTCGGCGTGGACCCCGCCACCCTCGCCGCGCATGGCGCCGTCAGCGCGCCGGTCGCCGAGCAGATGGCGCGCGGCGCCCGCGAGCATGCGGGCGCCGAACTGGGCGTGGCGATCACCGGCATCGCCGGTCCCGGCGGCGGCAGCGACGACAAGCCCGTGGGCACGGTGTTCGTGGCCGTCAGCTCGCCGCTCGGGGACGTGGTGCGGCTGCACCGGCTGAGCGGCACGCGCGCCGTCATCCGCGAGCGCAGCGCCCAGACCGCGCTCGACATGGTGCGGCGGGTGGTGTCCGGGCTGCCGGTGGACCCGGCGCTCGAGGGATGAGCCCGGCCGGCCCCGCGCCCCGCGCGCTGCGCCGGCTGTTCGTCGCGGTGTTCCCGCCGGCGCCGCTGCAGGCCTCGCTCCACGCCGCCCTGGCGCCGCTGCGCGCGGCGCCCGCGGGCCGGGACGTCTCGTGGGTGAGGCCGGCCAACCTCCACTTCACGGTCCGATTCCTCGGTGAGTGCGACGAGGCCGCCGCCGCCGCCGCGGCCGAGGCTGTGCACGAGGCCGCGGGTTCGCACGCGGCGTTCCCGATCGCGCTCGGGGCGCTGGGCGCGTTCCCCGACGCGGCGCGCGCGCGCGTGCTGTGGGCGGGGCTCGCGGCGGGCGAGGCGGCGCTGACGGCGCTGGCGGCCTCGGCCGAGGCCGCGCTCGCACGGCGCGATTTCCGGCCCGAGGCGCGCGCGTTCACCCCGCACCTCACCCTGGGCCGTGTGCGCGTGCCCTCCGACTGGAGGCAGGCGCTCGCGGCGGCGCCCCGGCTCGATGCGCGCTTCGAGGCGGCGAGCCTGCGGCTGGTGCAGAGCACGCTCGCCCCCGGCGGGTCGCGCTATGAAGTGGTGACCGAGGCGCGGCTGCGGGTGTGAGCGGGGGGGGGGGGGCGCGCGTACGGCCCCTGCCCGGCGGCCACCGCCCGAGCGGCCTTTTCGCAGAGGCCTGACCTGCTGGGCGAGAAGCCACTTGACGCTCGGACTGCAGCGGGCGGATGGTGAACGGGCCGGTTCATCCAGGAGCGCATCCCGATGAGAACGAAGCTCGGACTTCGCGTGACGGTCGCCCTGTTCCTCGCGGTGCTTCTGCCGCTGGAGTCGGGGCAGTGCGCGTTCCTGATGCCGTTCCGGGCCGCGGCCGCATCGGTCGCGGTGGAGCACCGGCCCAGCGGCCCGCACGACTGCTGCGAGGGCACGCCCGCCACGTCCCGTGGGTCCGAGAGCGGCCGCTCATGCTGCGAGTACACGCCGCTGCCCGCCACGCTCGCCTCCGTCGCCGGTTCCCATCCGGTCCCGGTGGCGCTCGGCCTCGCGCATGCGTTGCCGCCTGCGGCGATGACGGCGGCGGGCGCGCCGGCCGCGCGCCTCGGACGCGGACCGGATGCGCGGACCGATGCCCCGCCCGATGCCGCGGTCGCAGCGCGATCGCCGCGCGGGCCGCCCCACTCCGTCTAGCGCCCCGCATCGGCCCCGCCGTGGGGCCGGCCCGCCGACGTGTGGGTCCGCGAGGGCGCGCTCCAGGTGTCCATCGCCCTGACGAAGCGCACGGAGCCCTCCGGCTCGATCCGGCTCGCATGCCTGCCGGCGGCCCGTGCCCAATCGTTCGAGTGCGCGCACCGCCCACCCTCACGCAGGAGCACCGCTTGAGCACGTTCGAGAGCAGCATCGCCACCACGCGGGAACGCCGCGGGTGCCCCATGGAGAAGGCCGCCGACGCGGGCATCACGCATCATGTGCTCCGGCGCCGGCCCGTGACGTGGCGGGAGGCGCGGCCCCCGGTCCGCACCGGCACCGGCGGCACGGGGCCGCGGCAAGAGAGGCGGGGGCTTCGACTGCTGCTGCTGCCGGCGCTCGCGCTCGCCGCGCCCGCCGCCGCGCCCGCGGGCGCGGCCGCGGGCGCGCCCGGCCTGCCGGAGCCGAGGCCGCTGCGCTCCCCGGCCGGCGCGGGCAGCCGCACGCCCGACCTGGCGGCGCTGCCCGACGGCCGCGTGCTCCTCAGTTGGTTCGAGCCCGCGCGCACCGGGGGCACGGGTGCGGGCATGGCGCTTCGCTGCGCCACGCTCGACGGTGCGCGCTGGGGGCCCGTGTCCACCATCGCCGAGGGGGACTCGTTCTTCGTCAACTGGGCGGACTTCCCCAGCGTGCGCGCGCTCGAGGGCGGACGGCTCGCCGCGCACTGGCTGTGGCGGAGCGGCGAGGGGGCCTACGCCTACGACGTGCGGCTCTCGCAGTCGGGCGACGGCGGCCGCACCTGGAGCGCGCCGGTGACGCCGCACGAGGACGCGACCCGGAGCGAGCACGGGTTCGTCTCGCTCGTCGCCGGCCGGGGCGGTGTGCACGCCGTATGGCTCGACGGGCGCCACACGGTGGGGCACGAGGAGGGCGCGAGCGGCCCGGGCCCCGAAATGACGCTGCGCACGGCCAAGGTCACGCCCGAGGGCCGGCTGCTCGAGGCGGCCGAACTGGATGCGCGGACGTGCGACTGCTGCCAGACGGCCGCGGTGATGACCGACCGCGGACTGCTCGTGGCGTATCGGGACCGCAGCGCCGGCGAGATCCGCGACATCGGCGTGGTGCGGGGCGAGGGCGGACGCTGGACGGCGCCGCGCCTCGTGCACGCCGACGAGTGGCACATCCCCGGCTGCCCCGTGAACGGCCCCGCGCTCGCGGCCCGCGGTTCGCACGCGGCGATCGTGTGGTACACGGCGGCGCGCGACACGCCGCGGGTGCTCGCCGCGTTCTCGGACGACGCGGGCGACTCGTTCGGGCCCCCGGTGCACCTCGATGACGGCGACCCGCTCGGGCGCGTGCACGCGGCGATGCTCGACGACGGCTCCGTCGTGGCCACCTGGCTCGAGTCGGGCGGCCGCGATGCGCTCATCCGGGCGAGGCGCATCGCCCGCGGCGGCGAGCCGGGCCCGGCGGTCACCATCGCGCGCACGTCCTCGAAGCGCGCCAGCGGGTTCCCCCGCGTCGTGCAGAGCGGCGGCGCCCTCTACTTCGCGTGGACCGAGGCGGGCGAGCGCCCGCGGGTGCGGCTGGCGGTGATGCCCGGGAAGTCGATTCCCATCCCGAGAGCAGGAGCCATGCGATGAACGTCACCGGTACGCCGCCCACATTCCGGGACCCCGTGTGTGGCATGACCGTCGCCGAGGGCACCCCGCACCGCCACGAGCGCGAGGGCGCGACCCACCGCTTCTGCAGCGCGGGCTGCCTCGCCAAGTTCAAGGCCGACCCGGCGCGCTACACGGCCACGGCTGAGCCCGCGGCGAGCGCCGCGCCCGCGCCGCACACCGCTTCGGTCTCGGCGCTCTACACCTGCCCGATGCATCCCGAGGTGCGCCAGCAGGGTCCCGGCTCGTGCCCGATCTGCGGCATGGCGCTCGAGCCGCTCGAGGCCTCGCTCGAGGAGGAGGAGAACCACGAACTCACCGGCATGACGAGGCGGTTCTGGGTCTCGACGGCGCTCTCTGTGCCGCTCGTGGCGCTCGCCATGGGCGACATGCTCCCTGGCTCGCCGGTCGCGCGTGTGCTCCCGGCAGGGTGGCGCGGCGGGCTCGAATTGCTCCTCGCCACGCCCGTCTGCACCTGGGCGGCGTGGCCGTTCTACGTGCGCGGCGTGCAATCCGTGATCCGCATGAGCCTCAACATGTTCACGCTGATCGCACTGGGCGTGTCGGTCGCGTTCGTCTACAGCCTCATCGCCGCTCTGCTGCCGGACCTCTTCCCCAGCGGCTTCCGCGGCATGCATGGCGAGGTCCCGGTCTACTTCGAGGCGGCCGCGGTGGTGACCACGCTCATCCTGCTCGGGCAGGTGCTCGAACTGCGCGCGCGCAGCCAGACGGGCGCCGCCATCCGCAAGCTGCTCGGACTGGCGGCCACGTCGGCCCGCCGCATCGAGGACGATGGACGCGAGGTCGATGTCTCCCTCGAGGCCGTTCACGTCGGCGACCGGCTTGTCGTCGATCGTCAGGTTGATCAGGTCGGTGCTCATCGAAT
>CAZMQP010000135.1:0-6760 GCA_964568385.1 uncultured bacterium | reverse complement strand
CGCGCCTGGAGGCCGATGAAGGCGCGATTCTCCCGCCGGCTACCATACCCTCCGGCCGGGCTGCTGTCTGCTCCCGTGACGTCGATGTCGCCGTGCATGAAGCCGAACCGGAACCGGGCGCTCGGGTGCGCCTGCCATCCGAGCTCCACGACGGGCACGCGGTCCACCGCGTCGAAGCGGCCGGCGCCGGCCGGCGGACGCCAGGTCTGCGTGCGCTCCTGGTGGATCCAGCGCGCCTCGGCCGTGAGCGTGGCGCCGAAGGCGCGCCGCAGCATGATCTCGCCGAGCCAGCGGCGGCGGAAGACGCGCCCATCGAGCGCCGAGCCGCCCACGCGGTCGGTCGAGCGCGCCTGCTTGGCGTCGAGGGCGGCCTCGGCCGACCACGCGCCCGAGCGCACCTCGAGGCGGCTGCCGGCCGCCGCGCCCCACAGCGTGCGCGATTCCACGATGGCGCCCCCCGGCTCGACGAGGCGCTGCTCGAGCGGGGTCAGCCACGTGGCGTGCGTCTCGAGCCGGTGGCCGGCGCCGCGCCAGATGTGCCGCGCGGCGGGCTCGAAGGGGTGCCGCACGTAGGGGCGGCTCTCGCTGCCGACCTGCGACTGGCGGAACGACCACAGCGAGTTGAACAGGTCCTCGAACGTGAAGGCGACCTCCAGTTCGTGCGCGCTCGCAGGCCCTCCGAGGTCCCAGAGCAGCGCGAAGTCCTGCTGGCTCTTGTCGAAGTCGGGCCGGAACCGCATGCCCAGCGTGCCGAACCGCCGCGTCGGGAACCGCGCGTCGAGGTGCAGCCACTCGTGGATGCTCTCGTGGTCGTGCACCTGCGTCAGGCCCACCTCGAACCGCGCCGAGTCGCCCATCGGCGCCTGCGCCCGCAGTTCGTGCACGAGATACCACTGGCCCGCCGTCAGGCAGCCCTGGCTCGAGCGGAACCCGCCCGGCGAGCGCTCCCAGTCGGCGCGCCAGGCGTCGGGCATGCGTGCGAGGAACACGTCGAGCGCGTTCTCATCGTCCTGCTCCTGCCGCGCGATGTCGAAGCTGGCGAACAGCGGCACGTCGGCGCGCGCGGCGGGCGCGAGCACGCCGATCGCGAGCGCCACGACCAGCGCGAGGCGCCGGGTCATGCGGCGTGGAAGCCGGCCGCGCGCGCCACGAACTCGCGCGCGCGCGCCTCGATGGCGGCGAAGTCGCCCGCGCGCGCCAGCGCGGGGTCGGCGAGCGAGGCGCCGAGGCCGCAGGCGATGGCGCCGGCCGAGAGGAACGGCACGAGGTTGTCGAGATGCGTGCCGCCGGCGGCCAGCATGGGCACGTGCGGCAGCGGGTCGCGGATCACCTTGTGGTAGTCGGGTCCGCCCGCCCCGCCGACCGGGTCCACGCGCACGCCGTGCGCGCCGCGGCGGCGCGCGGCGAGGATCTCGGTGGTGGTGTAGGCGCCCGGGCAGTAGAGCACGCCGTGCCGGGCGGCGGCCTCGGCGACCTCGTCGGTGCAGTCGGGCGCGATCAGGAACCGGGCCCCCGCGGCGACGGCGGCGTCGGCCTGCGCGGCGGTGAGCACCGTGCCCGCGCCCAGGATGGCGTCGGCGCCGGCCAGCCGCCGCAGGATGGCGGGCGCGTCGGGGCAGGTGAACGTGACCTCGACGAACCGGATGCCGCCCCGGATGACCGCCTGCGCCGCGCCGAAGGCGGCGTCATCGGTGGCGGCGCGGATCACCGAGACGAGCCGGTGCTCGCGCAGCGCGGCGAGGAGCGGGTGGTCGGGGGTCATGGTGGCGGACTCTAGCGGTTCACACCGCGAGGTGTCGCGCCACCGAGCCGTCGCCGAGCCGGCGCCGCGCCTCGGCGAGCAGCGCGAGCGCCTCGGCCGCGTCGTCGCCGCGCGCGATCAGGTGCCCCACCTTGCGCTTGGGGCGCGGCGCCTTGCCGTACAGGTGCAGCTGCGTGCCCGGCACCGCGAGCGCCGCGTGCACGTGCGGCCGCCGCCCGTCGCGCCACAGGTCGCCGAGCAGGTTGGCGAGGGCGGCCGGGCGCACGAGGCGCGTGTCGCCGAGCGGCAGGTCGCACAGCGCGCGCACGTACTGCTCGAACTGCCCGGTGGCGCAGGCGGCCTCGGCGTGGTGGAACGTGTTGTGCGGGCGGGGCGCCAGCTCGTTGACGAGCACGCGGCCGTCGGCGGCGAGGAAGAACTCGACGACGATCAATCCCTCGACGCCCAGCGCCTCGGCGATCCGCTGCGCGACGTGCCGCGCGGTGGTCTCGACCGCCGAGGGCAGCGCGCTCGGGAGCAGCGAGGTGTCGAGGATGCCGTCCTCGTGCCAGTTGCGGGCGGGCGGGTGCACGGCGGTGTCGCCGTTGGGACGGCGGGCGACCAGCACCGAGCACTCGGCGAGCAGCGACAGCTCGAGCTCGACCACGCACGGTCCGCCGCCGAGCTCGGCCCACAGCCGGCCCGCGTCGTCGCCGGGCACGGCGCGCACCTGGGCGCGGCCGTCGTAGCCGCCGCGCGCGGCCTTGATGCGGCAGGGGGCGCCGAAGCCGGCGAGCGCGGCGGCCAGCGCCGCGGCGCTGTCGGCGGCGCGCCAGGGCCCGATGGCGTGCCCCTGCGACTCCAGCCAGCGCTTCTGCGTGTCGCGGTCCTGCACCACGGCCAGCACGGCGGCGCCGGGGCGCAGCGCGGTCTCGGCGGCGACGGCCTCGAGCACGGCGGGCGCGATGCGCTCGATCTCGTAGCTCACCACGTCGCAGGTGCGCGCCAGCGTGCGTGCGGCCTCGACGTCGTCGAACGCGGCCACCACCTGCGCGTCGGCGACGCCGTGCGCGGCGCAGGCGGGATCGGGGTCGAGCACGCGCACGTGGTAGCCCATCTCGCGTGCGGCGATGGCGGCCATGCGGCCCAGCTGTCCGCCGCCGAGGAACCCGAGCGTGGCGCCGGGGTGGACGGTGCTCATGCCCCGAGGTCGCGTTCGCCGAGCACGCGGTCGCGCTGCGCCTCGTGCCACGCGGCGAGGCGTTCGCGCAGTGCGGGGTCGTGCAGGGCGAGGATGCGGGCGGCGAGCATGGCGGCGTTGGCGGCGCCGGCGGCGCCGATGGCGAGCGTGCCCACGGGCACGCCGGCGGGCATCTGCGCGATGGACAGCAGCGCGTCCATGCCCTGCAGCGCTCCGGTGGCGACGGGTACGCCGAGCACTGGCAGCGGGGTGTGCGCCGCGACCATGCCGGGCAGATGCGCGGCGCCTCCGGCGGCGGCGATGATCACGTGCAGGCCGCGGCCCTGCGCGGACTTGGCGTACTCGGCCATCCAGTCGGGCGTGCGGTGGGCGCTCACGACCTTGGCCTCGTGCGCGATGCCGAGCTCGGTGAGGCGCTCGAGGCAGCGGCGCATGGTGTCGAGGTCGTTGCGGCTGCCCATGATGACGCCGACTCTTGGCTTGGCGGGGTCCATGGGCGTGGAGACTACTACGGGTTCGCTCGTGCTGACATGACGGCTCGGGCCGGTGTGCCCGGTGGGCTCCGGCGGCCGTCCGGCGACATCGTGTCGCCGGCCAGCCTCGCTCCAGTCGGTCGCCAGCTTCCTGCGGCTCCCTCCTTTCGCACCTCCGCCCACCGGGCACACCGGCCCGAGCCTCGTGCCGGTGCTCGCTTGGGAGGGGGCTGCGCGGGGTGGATGTGCGAGGGGGGGGGTGGGATGGCATGATGCGGGGCATGGCGATGCGCGGGATTCCTCGATGGGTGTGGTTCCTGGCGGTGCCGGCCGTGGTGGCGGGCGCGGCGTGGGCGGCGCTCATGGTGCTGCTGCCTCCCGACCGCGTGCGGACGATCGTGTCGGAGGCGCTGGCCTCGGGGCTGCGGCGCGAGGTGCGCTTCGCGGACGCGGGACTGACGCTGTGGCCGCCCGTGCGGCTGGTGGTGACGCGGCCGGAACTGGCGGAGCCGGGCGGATTCGGCGAGGGCGCGGCGTTCTCGGCGGACCGGCTGGGGCTCGACCTCGACCTGCTGCCGCTGCTGTCGCGCCGCGTCGTGGTCAAGCGCCTGCTCATCGAGGGGCCGGCGCTGCACGTGGTGCTCCACGAGGACGGCACGACGAACCTCGACTCGCTGGGGGCGCCGCCCGAGCCCGGCGCGCCGCCCGCGGCGCTGGACGTGGACCTGCAGGCGCTCGAGATCCGCGGCGGCCGCGTGCTGGTGGACGACCTCGGCGCACGCCAGCGCACGCTGTTCTCGGTGGGCTCGCGCCTGTCGCTCGCCACGCGCGCGGGCGGCAGCCAGGTGCGCACCGAGGGCACCACCATCCTGTCGGGGCTCTCTCGCGGGCCGCTCTCGGCGGCGCGCGCCGAGGACCTGTCGCAGGCGCTCGCGGGGCTCGAGTTCACCGTGTTCCATCGCGGCGCCTTCGACGGCGCGAAGCAGCGGCTGGCGCTCGAGACGCTGGCGCTGCGATTCGGACGCACGGAGCTGGCGCTCTCGGGCGTGGTGGACGAGCCGGGTCCGGCCGCGCGCTTCGACCTGCGCGCGCAGGGCCAGCGGCTCGACCTGGCGGAGCTGCTGCGCTGGGCATCCAAGGCCGACGCCCGGGCGCTCGCCGGCCTCTCGGGCCGCGGCACGCTGGCGTTCGATGTCGCCGTGCGCGGCGCGGTGCCCCGCACCCCCGCCGATCCGCGGCCCGTGGCCACCGGCACGGTCACGCTGCGTGACGGCGCGTTCCGCTACTCGGGCGCGCCGGCCGGGGTCGAGCAACTGCAGGCCGACGTGCGCCTGGCGCCCGATAGCGTGATCGTGCGCGATCTGCGCGCGAGCGTCTCGGGGCAGCCGGTGCGCGCGCAGCTCACGGCGAGCCGGTTCGCCGACCCCGTGGTGTCGTTCGCGGTGCAGGGCGACGTGGACCTGGCGGCGGTGGCGCCCCTGCTGGCCGCCCCGGGCGCCGAGCTCACCGGCCGCGCGGCGGTGAACGTGCGCGGCCGCGGCCGTGCCGCCGATCCCGGCTCGCTGCAGCTGCAGGGCCGTGCGCGCCTCTCCGGCGTGCGCGTCCGGTCCGACGGGCTGCCCAAGCCCGTCGAGGGCATCGCGGGCACCATCGACTTCGCCAACGACCGCGCCGCCGTGCAGGGGCTGACCGCGCGGGCGGGCGAGTCGTCGTTCGCGCTCGATGCGCAGGTGACGCGGCCCATGGCGCTGCTGGCGGCGCCGGGCTCGGTGGCGCCGGCGGGCGTGCGGTTCGACTTCCGCTCGCCGCATCTCGACCTCGCCGAGCTGCTGCCCACCACGCCGGGCGCGCCGTTCCTGCCCAATGCCGAGGGCGGCGGCCAGGTGCGGATCGCCCGTCTCAAGCAGGGCCGGCTCGATGTGGCCGACGTGGAGGCGGGCGTGCGGCTCGAACCCGCCGTGCTCGAGAGCCCGTCGTTCCGCATGAAGGGCTACGGCGGCACGGTCGAGGGTTCGGCGCGGTTCGACCTGCGCGACACGCAGCGGCCGGCCTACGCCGTCAAGACGCAGGTGAAGTCGGTGAAGGCCGACGCGCTGCTCGCCACCTGGACGCCGATCGAGGGACTGCTCCGAGGCACGCTGTCGTCCGACTTCGACTTCTCGGGCCAGGGGCAGAGCCCCGAGGACCTCAAGCGCACGCTGACGCTGGTGGGACTGGCCGCGTTCGCCGAGGGCCAGTTGGGCCCGGGCCCGACGCTCGATGCGGTGGCGCAGGTCGTGAGGATCCCGGCGCTCAAGCAGGTCGCGTTCAAGGACCTGCAGCTGCCGCTGCGCATCGAGCGCGGCCGCGTCATCACCGACCCGGTGCAGATCTCGGGGCCGAGCGGCGACTACAAGCTGATCGGCTCCATCGGGTTCGACGGCGCGCTCGACTACGCGGTCAGCGTGACCCTGCCGCCGGCGGCGGTCGAGGCGCTGCAGGCGCGTTCGGCGCTGGCGGCCGGCGCGCTGCAGGACGAGCAGGGCCGCATGCTGCTCGACCTGCGGGTCACCGGCACCGCCAAGAGCCCGCGCGTCGCGTGGGACACGCAGTCCATGCGCGACCGCCTCGCGGGGCGCGCCTCGCAGGCGATCGCCGAGCAGCGCGCCAAGCTCGAGAGCGAGGGCCGCCGGCTCGAGCAGGAGGCCCGCGAGGCCGCGGCGCGCGCGCTCGCCGACCGGCTGGGGCTGGCCGGCGACAGCCCCCGGGCCGGTGCGGGCGCGGGGCTCCGGAGCTCGGCCGACAGCCTGCGCAGGTCGGCGGGCGATGCGATCAAGGGGTTCTTCGGCTCGCGCGCGCGCAAGCCGGCGCCGCCGCCCCTGCCGCCCGCACCCGACAGCGCCGCGCGCGACACCGCCTCGGCGCCCTGACGCCGCGGCTCAGGCGCGCGAGGCGGCCTCGAGGCCGCGCGCCTCGCCGGTGTGGTCCACGTCCTCGAGCCAGGCCACCAGCAGCGATCCGGCGGTGACCGCCGGCAGCGACGGCACATCGAGCGCCGTGGCGGTGGAACGCTGACCAACAACGTGAGCGAGTTCACGGTCTGCTTCCCAGACCAGGATCCCACCGGCAAGATCTTCACCGAGACGCTCACCAAGGACCACACCGAGGACTCTGAAGAAGCCGCCAAGGAGCTCTTCAAGAAGATTCGTCCGGGCGAGCCCGCCACGCTGGAGTCCAGCAAGAAGCTGCTCTTCGCGATGTTCTTCGATCCCCAGAAGTACGACCTCAGCAAGGTGGGCCGCCTCAAGCTCAACGCCAAGCTGGCCCTGACCACGGACCTCGGCGAGCGCACCCTCCAGCCCGAGG
>CAZMQP010000134.1:3991-6776 GCA_964568385.1 uncultured bacterium | reverse complement strand
GAGCGCCAGGATATCGCGGGCGCGGTCGAACGCCTCATCGGGCGAGTGCGCCAACTTCACGCCACCGGCCTTGCCGCGGCCGCCGGCCTGCACCTGCGCCTTGATCACGACGGTGCCGCCGAGCGAGGCGGCGATGTCGCGGGCCTCCTCGGGGGTGCCGGCGACCTGGCCCGGAAGGACGGGCATGCCGAAGCGGGCGAAGAGTTCCTTGCCCTGGTATTCGTGGAGGTTCATCAGGATCTCCCAGGCCGGGGCGGGCACCGGGAGGCGCGCCGCGACGGCGGATGACAGCGGTGGGGAGGTAATGAGGGTGGCGCAAAAGACGGGCCAAGGTAATGGACCCGAGGCCGTCAGGGCAAGCCGCGCGGGCGCGGCGTGGCGGGGCGCAGGGCCCTCCCTCCCCCGCGTGTTCCGGGGCCCGGAAAGCCGACGGCCGCCTCCGCGGGAGCGCGAGGGCGGCCGTCCGGATACCGCTCTGCCGCTAGTTGTTGTCGATCTGCGCGCGCTGGACCTTGCCGCTGAAGTCGACGTACAGGCTCTTCCACTCGGTGAACGCGTCGAGCATGGTATGGCCGGCCTCGCGGTGGCCGTTGCCGGTGCCGCGCGTGCCGCCGAACGGCAGGTGCGTCTCGGCGCCGGTCGTGCCGTGGTTCACGTACACGATGCCGGTGCCGAGGTCGCGCATGGCGGTGAAGGCGTTGCGCACGTCGCGCGTGAAGATGCTGGACGAAAGTCCGAACGGCGTGTCGTTGTTGATGGCGATCGCCTCGTCGAGGCTCTTCACCTTCACGAACCCGACGACCGGTCCGAAGATCTCCTCCTGCGCCACGCGCATGTGCGGCTGGACGCCGGTGAACACGGTCGGCTGGAAGAAGAAGCCCTTGTCGAGCGCGCCGCCGTCGGCGCGGCGGCCGCCGGTCTCGAGCCGGGCGCCCTCGCCGGTGCCCACCCCGATGTAGCCGCCCACGCGCTCGAGCTGCCGGGCGTTGACGAGCGGGCCCATCTCGACCTGCTCGTCGAGGCCGCTGCCCAGGCGGAGCGCCTGCGCCCGCTGCACGACCCGCGACACGAGTTCGTCGTGCACGCGCTCGTGCACGATGACGCGGCTGGTGGCGGTGCAGCGCTGGCCGGTGGTGCCGAAAGCGCCCCAGGCCACGGCGGTCGCCGCCAGCGCGACGTCGGCGTCGTCCATGACGATGACCGCGTTCTTGCCGCCCATCTCGAGCGACACGCGCTTGCCGAGCCGCGCGCCCTCGGTGGCGATCTCGCGGCCGACGGCGTTGGAGCCGGTGAACGACAGCACGTCGATCTGCGGGTGCTGCACGAGCGGCCAGCCCACGCCGGCCCCGGTGCCGTGCACCACGTTGAGGACGCCGGCCGGGAGGCCGACCTCCTCGAACAGGCGCGCCAGGTGCCAGCCCATGTGGGGCGTCTCCTCGGAGGGCTTGAACACCACCGAGTTGCCGGCCATCAGCGCTGGGAAGATCTTCCAGGTGGGCACCGCGAACGGGAAGTTCCACGCCGTGATCACGCCGACGACGCCGACCGGCACGCGCACCGACATCGCCCACTTGTCGGGCATCTCGCTCGGGGTGGTGACGCCGTGCATGCGGCGGCCCTCGCCGGCGGCGAGGTAGGCCATGTCCACGCCCTCCTGCACGTCGCCGCGCGTCTCGATGAGGATCTTGCCCATCTCGCTCGTCGCGTCGCGGGCCAGCGACTCCTTCTGCTGCGCGATGCGCTCGGCCAGCCGGTAGAGCAGTTCGCCGCGCTTGGGGGCGGGGGTCAGCGCCCACGACCGCTGGGCAGCGCGGGCGGCCTCGGCCGCGGCCGCCACGTCCTCGGCGCCGGAGTCGGGGAACTCGCCCAGCACTTCGCCGGTGGCGGGGTTGACGTTGGGGCGGGTGCGGCCGGAACGGGCCGGGACCCACTTGCCGCCGATGAAGTTGTGGAACGTGGCCATGGCCGTCTCCGAGGCTCCGGGGGCCGGCTCGGCGTTCGCGGATCTCGCGGCACGCGTGCGGGAGGAGGAGGGCCCCACCGGGATCGAGCGGCGGAGCCTAAGCGGGGCGCATCGCCCCGGCAAGCGCGGCGGCCCGGGCGTTCGGCCCGCGGGCGGCGGGCGGCGCGAGGCGGATGGCGGATACAGCCCGGCCGCCGGAACGAGTGCTCCGACGCTTCCCCCGAAGCAGCCGGAGACTCGACCGACGGCCGGATTCCGGCGCCCGGCCCGTTCTCGGAACGTGCCGCACGCCGCTCAGGTGGAGGGTGACACGTCGCACCCTCCCGACCCGCGGGCTCCCCCATGCATGGAACCCGCGATTCGCCTACCATAACGATTAAGCGTAAGGACACCGTGAAACCGGCAAAGCGTTATTCCCGGTACACCTCGACGTGCTACCGTCCGCCCGATCCACCGACGCTCCGGAGGCCGACCGCTGAGCTCGTACGATCTCGCCAAGTCGTTGTTCCTGCAGGCGCTCGAGCTTCCAGCGGACGCCCGCGAGGCGTTCGTCCGCGAGCAGACCGAGGGGCTCGAGGAGGCGCGTGCCGAAGCGCTGGACCTGCTCTCGGCCCACGACCAACTGGCCCGGAGCCTCGAGGCCGACGACCTCGCCGAACTTCCGGGCGAGGTCGCCGGCCACCGGGTGCTGGGGGTGCTCGGCCGAGGCGGCATGGGCGTGGTGCTGCGCGCCGCGCGTCCCGGCGAACCCGAGGTCGCGCTCAAGCTGATGCGCGACGGCTGGCTCTCACCCGCCCTGCTCGCCCGCTTCCATCGCGAGGC
>CAZMQP010000134.1:0-3981 GCA_964568385.1 uncultured bacterium | reverse complement strand
TCGTCGCCACCGGGGTCGAGCGCGTGCACGGCGCCGACCGGCCGTGGCTCGCCATGGAACGCATCGAGGGCGTGGACCTGCGGCAATGGGCGGCGACCGACCCGCCGCTCGAGGCGCGCCTCGAGCTGATGGCGCGCGTCTGCGACGCCGTGCAGCACGCGCACGAGATGGGCATCGTCCATCGTGACCTCAAGCCCGAGAACATCCTCGTGCGCCCCGACGGCCGGCCCGTGGTGCTCGACTTCGGCGTCGCGCGGCTGGCCGAGTCCGACGTCCGCGCCGCCACGCTCATGACCACGGTCGGCGTGCTGGTCGGCACCATCCGTTACATGAGCCCGGAGCAGGCCGACGCGCGGCCGGACGGTATCGGCCCGCGCTCCGACGTGCACACGCTGGCCGTGCTCACGTGCGAGTTGCTCACCGGCCGCCTTCCCTATGAAGTGCCCGAGGACTCGGTGCACCGGGCGCTCGTGGCGGTGATGACCCGGCCGCCACTGCCGCTCGTGGAACTGCCCGCGCGCGTGCGCGCGCCGCTGCAGCGCGTCCTCGGCGCCGCGCTGGCCAAGGACCCCGAGGCGCGCACCGCCTCGGCCGCCGCGCTCGCGGACGACCTGCGGCGGGTGGCGGCGGGGCGCCGGCCGCTGGCGAAGCCCAGGCGCCCGCGTCCGGCCTGGGAGCGCCTCCCGGTTCGCGTGTGGCTCGCGCTGCTCTCGGGCGGCGCGCTCGCGGGCATCCTCCTGTCGGCGGCGAGCCGGCCGCCCACGCCCGTGGACTTCGTCGTCGGCGCCCTGCGGCCGCGCGCTCAGTTCGTGCGCATCCGCGGCGACATCGACAGCGCCATGGTGCGGCTGCACGTGCTCACCCGCACGCGCGAGGGGCTCGAGGAGGCGCTCGCTCACTGCGAACGCGCCGGGGCGCTGCTGCGCACCGTGGAGTCGCAGCCGTGGCACCGCCAGGTGCGGGCGTTCCAGAGCTTCCGCGAGGGCGAGGCGCGCTACCTGATCGCCGAGCGCGACTACGACCCGGCGGGCTTCGAACGCGCCGCCGAGGTGTGGCTGGCGCACAGCGAGCCCGCCGGGCCGGCGCGCCGCGTGGCCATGCCCGACACCATCGGCTTCCTGGGCCGCCTGCTGCACGAGACGCCGCTACGCGCCGAGGCGGCAGCGGCGATGGCGCTCGAGGACCGCTCCCGGCTGATCGACCACATGGGCTCGCTGACGCGCGCCGCCCGGATCCGGGAACGCGGCGCCGTGCTCGCACTCGGCCACCGCGGCGACCTCGCCGAGCCGGTGCCCGGCGCCGATCCGCTCCAGCTCGCCCACTGGCGTGCCGGCATCGGGGCCAACCGCGTCGCGCTGGCGGTGCAGGAGTGGGAGACGGGTGAGCGCGCGCGCGCGTCGCTCCGCAGCGGGCTGCACCTGCTCGAACTCGCCATGGCCGAGCCGCGCACGCACCTCGACGGCAGCTCCTACGGCTCGCTGCTGCACGAGTACGGCACCGCGCTCCTGTGGAGCGCGGCCCTGGACCGGCCCGGCGACCTCGACTCCGCGCGGCGCGTGCTGGCCGAGGCGCGCTTCGTCCGCGGCCAGATGCCCGGCTACACGAGCGTCGTCCACTCGGCCTGCGCCCTCGCCGAGGCCGAGCGGCTGTCGGCATGGCGTGCGGCCTCCCCGGAGTCGGCCCGCGCCAGCCTCGCCCGGGCGCAGGCGGCGCTCGAGGTGCGGGACTCCGAGGACATGCGGCTGATGCCGATGGACCGCGCCCTGCTCGAACTCGAGCGGGCCGCGGTGCTCGTCGACCTCGGCTGCGTCGAGCGGGACTCGTCGCGGTTCTCGGCCGCCGCCTCGGCTCTGCGCGGCCTCTTCCAGTGGTTCGACGACCGGCGGGCGCCACGACTGGCGCTCCGGATCCTGCTGCTCAGCTACCGCATCGCCGCGCAGCGTGCGGCGATCGCCCCGGCGCCGGTGCACGACGTCCGCCTGCGGTCCATCACCGAGCAGATGCTCGGGCCGCTCGCCCGCTCGGGCGACCAGCGCCTCGACCGGCTGCACTTCGATGCGAAGGAGCGGGCCTACCACGGCCCGCCCCGGCCCTACGCGCTCGACTACCCCTCGCCCGTGCCGTTCTGAGCCCGCGTCAGGTACCGGTGCAGCCAGGTGCGGGCATGCACGAGGTCATCCCGGATGGTGCGCTCCGCGACCCCGAGCAGCGCGGCGATATCCACCTGCGTCAGCCCTCCGTACTGGTTGAGGACGAACGCATGCGCGGAGCGCGCGTCGTGCTCGCGCAGGTGCTGCAGGGCGAGATCGAGCGCCAGCGCGTCCTCGTGCGGGGCGCGGGCCGGCAGGGCGTCGGTCAGCGTGACGTGCAGCGGCGCGCCGCCGCGCTTCTGCGCCGCGCGCGCGCGCGCGCGGTCCACCAGCACCTGGCGCATGGCGGTGGCCATGAGGGCGATGACGTGCGTGCGGTCGGCGACGAGTCGCGGCTTGCCGGTGGCGAGCTTGAGGTAGGCCTCGTGGACCAGTTCGGTCGGGCGCAGCGTCTTGCGGCGCTCGCCGCGGATGTAGTGCGTGGCGAGCCGGCGCAGCTCCTCGTAGATGAGGGGCAGTAGCTCCGAGTAACGCGCACTCGCGCCGTCGGGCGGCGCGCCCTCGTGGGGCGGATCGTCTGAGGAATGCATGCGGCCTCGCGGCGCGCGACTCGGGGGCGACGCACGCAAGGGTGTGCCGTCATTGTGCGGCATCGATGCGGCCGCGGTCCAGAGTCCTCGTGCGGACTCAGCCGTCGTAGGCGCTCCGGCCGGTGCGGATGCGCTCGACGATCGCCGACGTGCTGAGCCCCTCTCGCAGGGCGATGCGCACGACACGGCCGCCGCGGGCCTCGACCGACTCGCGGCCGACGATCTGCTCGAGCGCGTAGTCGGCGCCCTTGGCCAGCACGTCGGGCGCCACCGCCTCGATCAGGCGCAGCGGCGTGTCGTCCTCGAACGGCACCACCAGGTCCACGCAGGCGAGCGCCGCGAGCAGCCCGATGCGGTCGGCCTCGCCCACGATGGGCCGGGTCGGCCCCTTGAGGCGCCGCACCGAGGCGTCGGAGTTGACGCCGACGACGAGTCGGTCGCCCAGGGCGCGCGCCTCCTCGAGGTACTCCACGTGGCCGCGGTGCAGCAGGTCGTAGACGCCGTTCGTGAACACGAGGGTCTCGCCACGGGCACGCCACGCCTCGAGCCGGGCGCGGGCCTCCGCCGGCAGCACCTCGCCCGCCGGCTCGCTCACGCCAGCGCCTCGCCGAGCGAGGCCTCGAGCTGGTCGGGGGCGCAGGTGGCGGTGCCCACCTCGCGGATGACCACGCCGGCCGCGTGATTGGCGAGATAGCACGCCTCGGGGTAGTCGGCCCCCGCGGCGAGCGCGAGCGCCACCACGCTGACCACGGTGTCGCCGGCGCCGGTGACGTCGAAGACCTCGCGCGCCTCGGTGGGCAGATGCGTGTAGCGGCCCGACTTCTCGAACAGGCTCATGCCCTCGGGGCCGCGCGTGATGAGGGCGCAGTCGAGGTCGAGGCGCTTCTGCAAGCCCCAGCCCACCGACATCAGGCTCGCTTCGTTCGTCACCCGCTGGCCCATCACCCAGCCGGCCTCCTGCTGGTTGGGCGTCACGATGCTGACGCCGCGGTAGGCGTCGATGTGGGACTCCTTGGGGTCCACCGCGATCGGGAGGCCCTGGCGCCGCGCCAGTCCGATGGCGTGCTCGAGCGTGGCGCCGGTGATGACCCCCTTGCCGTAGTCGCTCACGATCAGCGCCTCGCAGCGCGGCAGTTCGCGTGCCAGTGCGGCGAGCACCTGCTCGAGCGCCTCGCCCGCCACGTCGGCGCGCGACTCCCAGTCGGCGCGCACCCCCTGCTGCGAGTGCGCGATGACGCGCGTCTTGATGGTGGTGGGCCGCGCCGCATCGCGCACGATCGCCCGCGTGTCCACGCCGCGCG
>CAZMQP010000133.1:0-6828 GCA_964568385.1 uncultured bacterium | reverse complement strand
TGCCCGTGCTCTGGCTGCTGACCGCGAGCGGCTGCGCGGTGCAGGCCTATCAGCGCGAGCGCCTCGTGGACCGCATCATGGCCTTCGAGGCCGACGGCCGGGAGAACGCGCGCAAGCTGAAGAGCTGGGAGGCCCGCGAGGGCTCGACCGGCGGCATCGGCGGCGACGGCGGGGGCTGCGCATGCAAGTGACGCCGCGGCTGCGCCCGTGGGCCATGGTCGTCGCCGCGACCGCGGCGGGGGCCTCCGTCTGCGGCGCCGCGCCCGTCACCGGCGAACCCACCCTGGGCACGCTGTTCCGGCTCTTCACGGATTCCGACCGGGTGAGCGTCCGCTCGGTGACCAGCGACGTGGACCTGGCGCTGCCGGGGGCCTCGACGCTGGCGTTCCACTTCAACAACGAACGGGTCGTGGTGCCGGGCGTGTCCGCCGTGGCCGGCACGCCGGAGGCCATCGACGCGATCACCACCGCCAGCCGGCCCATCTCCGGCGACGCCTTCGAGGACTTCACCAAGGTCCGCAACGAGGTCACCACGACGCTGACCAAGGGGCCCGCCACCGTCGAGTACTACGTCTCCACCGAGAGCGACTACCTGGCGCAGCAGCTCGGCGGCCGCTGGAACCGCGACCTGCGCGAGCGCACGCTCAACCTGTCGGTGGGCTCGAGCTACGGCTGGGACCGCATCGAGCCGCTGGCCGACGACGACACCCAGACGGGCTCGCGTTCGAAGACCACATGGCACGGCAACGTCGTCGGCACGGGCGTGCTGTCGCCCTCGACGCTGCTCCGCGTGGGGGCCGAGGTCAACGTGGTGCGCGGGCTGCAGCACAACGCCTACCGCAACGTGTACGCGGGCGGTACGCGCGTGCCCGAACGGCATCCCGACGAGCGCTTCCGCCGCGACGCCTTCGTGCGGCTGCACCAGTACTTCGCCCAGCGTTCGAGCCTCAAGCTCGCCTACCGCTTCTACCAGGACGACTGGGGCATCGACTCGCACGAGATCGAGTCCCGGCTCAGCCAGTACGTCACGCAGGGGCTGTCCTCACGCTACGTGTACCGCTGGTACACGCAGACCGCCGCCGACTTCCATCGCGAGGACTACGCCAGCACCGACGGCGTGGGCGGCTACCGCAGCGGCGACTACCGCATGGACGAGCTGTCGTCCCATCTCTTCGGCGTGTCCCTGCACGCCGACCTCGACGCCCTCGCCGTGCCCTCGCCGTGGATGCGGCGCATGGCCCTGTGGATGAGCTTCGAGCGCTACTTCAACCGCAACAACTACTCGGCCAACATCCTCGAGACCGGACTGGACTTCCGTTTCCAGTAGGTGTGGCGGGACAGAGAGGAGCTTGACGTGCGACGACGCTTCCTGCTGATGACAAGCCTCATCGGGGCCCTCGCATCACCGGCCGCCGCGGGCACCTTCGACCGCACGCCGGTCGCGCCCGACCTCGGGCTCGAGTCGCTCACGCGCGGCCTCGCGCGCGAGCAGCTCGGGCGGCAGCTGTTCCAGCAGCCCTACGCCACCGTGACGCTGTCGCAGGTGGACGTCTACGACCGCTTCCCGTACGTGGAGTCGCGGCACTACCAGATCGTCTCGGACCCCGCGTGGAACCGCCTGGTGATCGGGGAGCTGGGCAAGAGCCTGCAGGCGCACGACGGCACCGGCACGTCCGCGGGCGCCTTCCGTCAGCCGCACGGCATCGCCCTCGACGAGCACGACCAGGTCTACGTCGCCGACACGGGCAACGACCGTGTCGTGGTGCTCCAGGCCCGCACCGAGCTCGGCCGCATCCGCCTGACGCCGGTGCGCGTCCTGACCGGGCTGTCCGGGCCGTACGACCTCGCGGTCTCCGATGGCGGCACGCCGTTCGAGCCCTCGGACGACCTCCTCGTGGTGGCGGAGACGGGCGGCAACCGCGTCAGCGCCTACGCCCTCGGCGCCGCGGCGCCCCGGCGCCTGGGCGCCATCGGCTCGCTGGGCAGCGGCCGGGGCCATTTCGCCGGTCCCACCGCGGTCGCCTTCGGGCGCTCCGGCGGCGTCCACACCGACGACGTGTACGTGGCCGACGCGCACAACCAGCGCATCGTGCACCTGCGCGTCGCCTCCGACGGGCTGACCTGGCTGGGCGACGTCGCGGCGCCCGGCGGGCTCGTGACCTCGCTCGACACCGACCAGTGGGGCAACCTCTACGCCGCCTCGCCGCAGCGCGGCTCCGTCCGCAAGTTCGCCCCCGGCCTCTCGCCCGTCGCCGAGCTGCGCGACGCCATGACGCGGCCGCGCAGCTTCCGCGTCCCGTTCTTCACCGTGCGCGACCACCGGGACGGTTCGGTCACCCGCATCGGCCAGGCCAGCGCCGTCTCGCTCGATGACTGGTCCGATCAGTCCGGGCTGCGGCTGTGGCGGCTCGGCGTCGCGATCGACGGCCTCGCCGTCGCCGGCGGCGAGTCGCCCGAGGCGAGCTTCACCCTCACCGACCGTGCCGAGGTCTCGCTGGAACTGCGCGACGCGGCCAGCGGGCGCACGCTGACGCGCCGCTCGGCCGGCACGCTCGCCGCCGGCGTCCACCGCCTGGCGCTCTCCGAGGCCGACCTGCGCGCCGTGTCCGGCGTCGAGGACGCCGTGCTCAAGCTGACCGCCACCTCCGCCTACGCCAACGGCGCCTCGGACGTGGCCCTCTCGCCCATCCGGCTCGGCGCGGGCGGGCTCGTCGCCCAGTCGAGCCGCGCGGCACTGCTGGGCCACTGGCCCAACCCGGTGCGGCCGTCCACGCGGATCGCGTTCGTGCTGCCGGCCGACGCCGTGACGGGCGCGCGCTTCGGCATCTACGACGCCATGGGCCGCCAGGTGCGGCAGGTGCGCTCGGCCTTCCGCACGGGGCTCAACGAGGTGTTCTGGGACGGCACCGACGGCGACGGCAAGCCCGTGCGCTCCGGGGTCTACTTCTACCGGCTCGACGCCGGGTCCGAATCGCTCAGCCGGAGGATGGCGCTCGTCCGCTGACGGACGACCGCCCGGGAGACCGTGATGTCCGCGTCCAGCGCCCCGCGCCACCGCCTCGTGGCCCGCCTCGTCCCGATCGCCCTCGTCGCCCTCGGCGTCGCGGGCTGCCTCGGCGAGCCGAAGCTGGAGGACCGCTGGACGCGGCTCGACCTCGAGAGCGTCAACCTCACGCCCTACCAGGCCATGCCCGTCGGCTCGGCGGCCAACGTGCAGCTGCGAACGGCCATCACCTACCGCTCCATCGTGACGGGTTTCCTCGTCGCGGAACTGCGGGCGAGCAGCACCATCACGCCGGCCGAGGTCACGGTGCATCCGGAGGCCGCCCGGCTGCCGATGGCGCAGGACATCGATCGCATCCTCGCGCAGTCGGTCTCGCTGGGGCGCGCGACGCGGGCGATCACCGGCTGGGACCATCTCATCCAGCGGCTCGACCTGGCGTTCTCCGGCACGGTCCCGGCGGCGCTCGACTCGACCGGCGCTGCGCCCGGCTCGCTGTTCCTGCTGTGCTATCTCGGCTCGGGCCAGGAGGTCGAGCGCGCCGACGGCTCCGACACGCTCATCGTGACCCCGTTCCCATCCGAGGCCTACCGGATCCTGCCGATCGGCATGGAGTTCGCGCTCGGAGGCGGCACGCCATGACGCAGCGCGCGACCCGCTCCGCCCTCCTCGTCCTGGCCGCCCTCGCGCTGCCGGGGACGGCCCGCGGCGTGGTCGTGGAGGCCGGCGCGCTGGGCGGCTGGTCGCGCCCTGATGCCGCCATGGCCGAGTTCCAGTTCGGCACGAGCCCGCAGGCGGCCTGGGGCGGACGGCTGCGCAGCGGCGCCGGCCCGCTCGACCTCGGGCTGCGGCTGTGGAGCGCCCCTCACACGCAGTCGCTGGGACTGGCCGGCGTCGAGGACCCGCGTGCCCGCATCACCACGGTGGACCTCACCGGACGTGTGCGCCTCGCGCGGCTGCTTGGCCAGAGCCTGCATGCGACCGCGAGCGCCGGGCGCCTGGCCCTCACCTACGACCCCTCGACGCTCCGCATCCCGACCGGCGGAGGCGACGTGGTGGTGACGCTGGCGCCGGTGCACGAGTGGGTCGCCGGCGCCGGGATGGCCCTGGAGCGCCGCCTCTCGGCGCGCTGGTCCATGGATCTCGAAGTGGAGCATCGCTGGTTCGGCCTCGACACGGCGCATCGCGCCGGCGAGGACCTGGTCGAGTCGCGTGAGCGGTTCGGCACATGGGACGTGCGCGTGGGGTGGAACTGGATCCACGGGCGCTGACGCAGGCATCTCGGCAAGGAGAGGACGCGATGAAGAGGCTTCATCATGGGCGGACGCGGCGATGGCCCGTGGCCGCAGGCTGGGCCGCGATGCTCGCGCTCACGTGCCCGGCCATCCCGCTGCACGCGGAGGAGGCCCCGGCGGCCGACACGTCCGCCACGCCGGTCGCGGCCCCACCGTCCGAGGTGGCTGCGGACTCCGTGGCGGCCGGCTTCCACCAGCGGCTGCTCGTGACCACGCGCATGGTGCGCCTGCGCGAGAAGTCGAATGTCGTCCGCACCGGGCCGGGGAGCGAGTACGCCATCGCGTCGGTGCAGCCGCGTGACGCACGCTTCGAGGTGCTCGCGCGCCGGGACGGGTGGAACAACGTCAAGCTGTCCGAGAGCGAGACCGGCTGGGTCCACGAATCGCTGTGCGAGGCGTACGACGACCTCTCGGGGCTGCAGTGGCGGCCGAACCCGCGCCTCTATTCGCGCACCGGCAGCTACGTGCTGAACGGCTATGCCGGCGCGTACGCCTTCGACCGCAAGTCGAACTCGTTCGTCGCCGGCGGCCGCCTCGGCTACTACGTGCTCGACCGCGTGCAGGCGGAAGTGGGCGTGGGCTGGACCCACATCGACCGGCCGGCCGAGATCGTGGAGGCGCTCTTCGGCCTGTCACTCGAGGCCGAGGACTTCCACATGCTGTTCTACAGCCTCGGGCTCACCTACGAGTTCCTTCCCGGTCGCCAGATGGTGCCCTTCGTCACGGCAGGCGTCGGCTCGACCATCCTGCTCGGCCGCTCCGAGCCCAGCGTGCACTACGGCGCCGGCACCACCTTGTTCCTCTCCAAGCGCACCGCCATGCGCTGGGAGTTCCGCGACTACCGCTTCACCTCCGGCAGCGACAACGCCCGCCGGACCAACGACAACGTCGAGTTCTCGCTCGGCACGCTCTTCCTCTTCTAGGAGACGGCCATGGAATCCACGGACGTGACTCGTGGCCTGCGCGCGGGACTGACCGCGCTGAGCCACGCGGCGACGCTGCTCGCACCCGCACACGCCGGCGAGCGCCCGCGCACCGACGCCCGCGCCGGCCTCGACCTGGCCGCCGCCGCGGCCCAGCGCTGGTCGGCCGACGCGCGACTCGTCTACGTCGAGAACGACGAACCGCTCGGCGCCGACGGCCGCGCCGCGCGCTGGGGCTACCTGTTCCGTTCCGACTCGCTGGGCCTCTCGCGCGCCTACTCCGTCCGCGACGGCCGCATCCTCGTGGCCGAGGACCTGGCGATGCGTTTCGAGGCGCCGCCACTGTCGGGGCCGTGGATCGACAGCGCCGAGGCGCTGGCCGAGGCCGAGCGCGGCGGTGGCGAGGCCTTCCGCACGCGTCACCAGGGCGCGGCGCGCACGATGGTCCTGATGCGCGGGGCCTTCCAGGACCAGGACCCCGACGCCGCCACGTGGACGGTCGTGTACACCGCCCCGGACGCCCCGGCGCTGTTCGTCATGGTGGACGCACGCGAAGGGCGGGTCCGCCGCTCGTGGAGGGGGTGAGCATGCGACGCCTCTTCGCGTTCCTGCTGCTCACCGCCGCGTTCGCGTGCACGGGCCTCCCTGCACGGGCGCAGCCGGTGGTGGACGTCGAGGTCTCGCGCGTGCGGCCGCCGCGCGAGAAGCACGAGACGCTTCGATTCCTCAAGGAGAACCGCGACTTCATCCGCTCGCGCATCGACCTGCTGCGCGAACGGGGCGTCGCCGGACGCGCCCCGGGCGAAGCGCTCGATCCGCGCTTCCTCGAGTACGGGCGCATGCTGGCGGCGATCCAGGCCGGCCGTGACTCGGCGGCCCGCAGCGAGGACGCCCGCGCCCGACGCGAGCTCTACGCCAGCGTGCGCGACCTGGGCACGCTCGAGGACCAGCTCGACCAGATGGAGCGGCTGCTCGCGGCGCAGCGCACGCGCCTCGGCCGGCTCGAGGCCGACTTCACCGGACTCCAGGGCACCGCGTGGCTGGTCGTGCTCTCCGGGCACACCGCCTCGCCCATCGACGCGGTCGTGCTGACGACCGAGGACGGCCGCAGTCACACCGCCACGCTCACTCAGGAGCACCGGGACCTGCTCGAACGAGGCGGCGCGATCGAGATCGCGCACGCGCGCATCGAGCCTCGCGAGCAGGTGGTCGCGGTGCGCATCATCGGCCGCGGCTGGGCCGCCGACACCGAGGGCTTCGTGACGCTCGCCCCCGAGCGCGACCGCCTGACGTGCCTGCGGTTCGACCTCACCGGCGCGACGCCCGGCGCCGGGGCGCCCGGCGTGCGCGCCTCGCGCTGGACGCACGAGCCCACGCTCGCGCTCACCGAAGGGACCGCGGTCGCTCCGTGATCCCGGCGCGCTCCGGCATCCGCCCGCGGGTCCTCGCCGCGGGGCTCCTCCTGGCGTGCGCATGCGCCGCGCCCGCCCGGGCGGAGCGCGCCCGGCTCGCCCTCGAGCCCGTGCCGGCGCCCCAGTCCGAGGTGCGGCTGATGCGAGCGGCGGCGGAGATGACCCGCGACTCGCTGCACCGCGCCATCGAGCAGTTG
>CAZMQP010000132.1:0-6829 GCA_964568385.1 uncultured bacterium | reverse complement strand
ATGCCGCCGATCGCGAAGCCGGTCGTCTCGCGCACGAACCGCGGGTCCGCCATCACCACCGGCTCCCCCACGGCCGCCGCCACCTTGGCCACGTCCACGCGATTGGCGCCGCAGGTCTCGACCAGCACGCCGCGCCCGCTCGTCTCGCCCTTGAAGACGAGCGACTTCACGATCTGCGCCACCTCGCAGCCGACCGCATCGGCGGCGTCCTTCGCCGTGCGCACGGCGACGGCCAGCTCGATCACCTCGTGCGCGAACCCGCGCGCACGCAGCGCCTCCTGCACGCGCCGGGCCGCGTCGCTGAGCGGCTTGGCCGACTCGGCGGAGGCGCTCACGCGCGCGGCGCCTTCTCGGCGGGCCGGGGCAGGCGCGTCTCGGGCGAGGCCGCCTCGGGCTTGAGCGGCGCCACCTTCTCGCCCAGCAGCTGTTCGCACGCCTCCTTGAGGGTGGCGAGCGGCACGAGTTCGATGCGCGCGCCCTCGGCGTCGGCCTGCTGGCTCCTGGGGAACCCCGCGCGCTGGAAGCCCATCTGCGCCGCCTCGCGCACGCGCGCCTCGAGGCGCGGCACCCGCCGCAGCTCACCCGACAGACTCACCTCGCCCACCGCCAGCGTGCGCGCCAGCACCGGCCGGCTGCGGAAGCTCGAGGCGATGGCGAGCGCCACGCCGAGGTCGGCGCCCGGGTCGTCGAGCTTGAAGCCGCCCGTGACGGTGACGAACACGTCGTGCTTGCCGAGCCGCAGCCCGACGCGGCGCTCGAGCACGGCGAGCAGCACGGCCAACCGGCGCGTGTCGTAGCCGCTCGTCACGCGCTGCGGCGTGCCGTAGAAGCTGGTCGAGACCAGCGCCTGCACCTCGACCAGCAGCGGCCGCGTGCCCTCGAGGCTCGCCACCACCGCCCCGCCGGGCGTGGCGTCGCGGGCGTCGGACAGGAACGCCTCGCTCGGGTTGAGCACTTCGCGAAGGCCCGACTCGAGCATCTCGAACACCCCCAGCTCGTGCGTGGAGCCGAACCGGTTCGTGGCGGCGCGCAGCACGCGGTAGTGCTGATAGCGCTCCCCCTCCAGGTAGAGCACCGCGTCCACCATGTGCTCGAGCACGCGCGGACCCGCCACCGCGCCGTCCTTGGTGACGTGGCCCACGAGGAACACCGGCGTCTGCGAGCCCTTGGCGTAGTGCAGCATCGCGAGCCCGCACTCGCGCACCTGCGTCACCGTGCCGGGCCCGCCCTCCAGGTCGCCGCGCGACAGCGTCTGGATGGAGTCGGCGATCATCACGTCGGGCTTCACCGCGGCGGCCGCCGCGAGCACGGTCTCGAGGTCGGTCTCGCAGAGGAGCAGCAGCGTGTCGGGGACCTGGCCCAGCCGCGAGGCGCGCAGCCGGATCTGCTGCTCGCTCTCCTCGCCCGACACGTAGAGCACGCGCTGGCCGGCGCGGCCGAGGGCCATGGCGAGCTGGAGCAGCAGCGTGCTCTTGCCGATGCCCGGATCGCCGCCCACCAGCACGAGCGAGCCGGGCACGAGGCCGCCGCCCAGCACGCGGTCGAGTTCCTGCATGCCGGTCGAGGCGCGCGTCGAGCTCTCGAGCGTGACGTCGGCCAGCCTGAGCGGGCCGCGCGCGCCGCCGCTCTCGCCGGCCGGCACCCAGCGCGAGCGGCCGGCGCGGGTGGCGGGCACGGCGGCGGCGGTGCGGCCCGCGGCCGGGGCCTCGGCGGCGGTGTTCCACTCGCCGCAGGCGCTGCAGTGCCCGAACCACCTCGGCTGCTCGTTGCCGCACGCGGTGCAGAAGAAGTGGGTGCGCTCGCTCTTGGCGGTCTTGGTGGACTTGCCGATCCGGGCCATGCGGCCCCCCTCACCGGGGCGGTGTGGACTAGAAGATGCTGAGGTTGATGTACTTCTTGGGGTTCTTCTTGAGGTCCTCGATGAGGGCCTTCAGGGACTTCACGGAGTCGTTGATGTCCGTGTAGAGCTCCCGGTCATTGACGAGCGCGCCGAGCGAGCCGGTGCCCCGGTCCACCTTGGTCATCACACTCTGGGTCACGGAGCGCAGGCTGTCCAAGCGCCCCGACAGCACCTCGAGGTTGCGCGCCGAGCGTTCGATGGAGTCGAGCGTGCGCTTGTACTGCTCCTCGCGGTCGGCGGTGAGCGCCTTGCCCGTGTTGGTGATGGACTCGGCGTTCGCGAGCGTGCGCTCGAGCACCTGGCGGTTCTGCTTGACCATCGCATTGAGCTCCTCGCTGGTCTCGCGGAAGTTGGCGATGGTCTTGTCGAGATCGCCGCTCTCGTCGAGCCGCGCGGCGACCCGGTTGAGCGAGACGATGAGCCGGTCCACGCTCGACATGCTGGTGCCGGCCGAGGCCATCACCTCGCCCATGCCGAGTTCGAAGCTGCCGGGGATGGTGTCGCGGTCGGTGTAGGGCGTGCCCGCCAGCGCCAGGTCCACGGCGATCACCTTCTCGCCCATCAGACCGACGTTGCGGATGGCCACGCGGCAGGCGTCGGTCAGCACGATGTCGGAGGCGAGCGCCAGGTCGACGATGACCTTGTCGCCCTGCAGCGCGATGCCGCTGACGGCGCCCTTGCGGATGCCGTTCACCTGCACCTCGTCGCTCTTGCCGAGGCCGCCGGTCTGCGGGAAGCGCACATGCCAGACGCGCACCTTGCGGGCGAGCGAGAAGTCCTTGAGCCACGTGACGCCCCAGATGAGCGTGACCAGGGCCACGATCACGGTGAGGCCGACCTGGATCTCCGTGTTGCGTTTCACGCTCGTGTCCTTTCGTTCAGACCGGCTGGATCGGGCCGTCGCTGGTGCCGTCGATGAACTGCCGGATCAGGGGGTCGCGCGTCGTGCGAGCCTCGTCCGGCGTTCCCGTGAAGACGATGCGCCCCTCGTGCAGCATGGCGAGTTCGTCGCCCACGTGGAAGGCGCTGTTCATGTCGTGGGTGACCACGATGGAGGTGATGCCGATGCGCTGCTGAAGCGAGCGGATGAGCCGGTTGATGACGTCGGACATGACCGGGTCGAGCCCGGTGGTGGGCTCATCGTAGAGGATGTAGTCGGGATCCATCGCGATCGCCCGGGCCAGCCCCACGCGCTTGCGCATGCCCCCCGAGAGCGAAGCCGGCTTCATCTCCTCGATGCCCTTCATGCCCACCCACTCGAGACGCTCGGCGACCCGGGCGGCGATCTCGCTGGCCTTCATGCGCGTGTGCTCGCGCAGCATCAGGCCGATGTTCTCGCCGACGGACAACGAGTCGAACAGCGCGGCTCCCTGGAACAGGAACCCGAAGCGCTTGCGCGTCTCGTTCAGCTCGCGCTCCCCGAGTCCCACGACATTGACGCCATCCACATCGATGCTGCCCTCCTCCGGCACCATCAGCCCCATGATGTGCTTGAGGAGCACGCTCTTGCCCGAGCCCGAGCGCCCCATGACGACCATGGTGCGCCCCTTGTCGATCTCGAGGTCCACGCCATTCAGGACCTGCTTGCTGCCCAGCTTCTTCTTGAGCCCGCGGATCCGGATCATTCGGCGAAGATGAAGCGGAAGAGGACGTTGGCCAGCACGTAGTCCGAGATGAGCACGAGCACGCAGGAGGCGACCACGGCGCGCGTGGTGGCGATGCCGACGCCCTCGGCGCCGCCCTCGGTGCGGAAGCCGTAGTAGCAGCCCATCCAGCCGATGATGCCGCCGAAGAAGACGGCCTTGATGAGCCCCGACCACAGGTCCTTCATGAAGAAGAACTGCTTGAGGCCCAGTACGTAGGTGTGGCTGCTCACGCCGATGCTGGTGACCGCCACCACCCAGCCGCCGAACACGGCGATGGTGTTGGCGAGGATGGTGAGCATGGGCAGCATCACGATGGCCGCCACCACGCGCGGCACGACGAGGTAGCGCACCGGGTTGATGGCCATGGATTCGAGCGCGTCCACCTGCTCGGTCACGCGCATGGTGCCGAGTTCGGCGGCGATCGCGGCGCCGACGCGGCCGCCGACGATGAGCGCCGTGAGCACGGGGCCCAGCTCGATGATGACCGAACGCAGGATCACCGAGCCGATGTACTTGAGCGGCACGACCGACGAGAACTGATACGCCGCCTGCACGGCGGCGACGGCCCCGGTGAACAGGCTCACGATGAACACGAGCAGCAGCGACTGCACGCCGATCATGTGCATCTGGTCCACCACCAGCCGGAACGCGCGCAGGCCCTGCGGCCCGTAGCGGACCGTGTCGCCGATCAGCTGTGCGATGCGCCCCACCTCGGCGAGGGAGTCGAGCATGCGCGAGCGAGCGCGCTCGTAGGAACGCAGGATCAGCGAGTCGTCGGACACGTCAGTACGAGCTCTCCGCGTCGGCGGGCGCCAGAGGGGAATACGGCACGAACTTGGTGCACTCGCGCAGGAAGGTCAGATCCACGTCGTCGGTCGGGCCGTTGCGCTGCTTGGCGATGATGATCTGCGCCTTGCCCGGCTCCGGCGTGTCCGGCTTGTAGATGACCTCACGGTAGACGAACATCACGACGTCCGCATCCTGCTCGATGCTGCCCGACTCGCGCAGGTCCGAGAGCTGCGGACGGCCGCTGCCGCCGCGCTGTTCCACCGCGCGGGACAGCTGCGAGAGGGCGATGATCGGCACGCTCAGCTCCTTGGCCAGCGCCTTGAGGCCGCGCGAGATCTGCGAGATCTCCTGGACCCGGTTCTCCGCCTGCGTGCTGGCGCGCATGAGCTGGAGATAGTCGATCACGATCAGCCCGAGCTTGTTCTCCGCCTTGAGGCGGCGGCACTTGGCGCGGATCTCGAGCACCGACTGCGCCGGGGAGTCGTCGATGAAGATGGGGGCCTGGGTGAGCAGGCCGGCGCCGGTGGTGAGGCGCGGCCAGTCCTCGTTGCCGAGGAACCCGGTGCGCACCTTGTGCAACGGCACCTCGCTCTGCGAGCAGAGCAGCCGCAGCGCCAGCTGCTCCTTGCTCATCTCGAGCGAGAACACGGCGACCGGCACGTTGAACCGGATGGCCGCGTTCTCGGCCATGTTCATCACCGCCGACGTCTTCCCCATGGCCGGGCGGCCGGCGAGGATCACGAGATCCCCCGGCTGCCAGCCGCTGGTGAGCTTGTCGAGGTCGTCCCAGCCGGTCGGCACGCCGGTCACCTGCACCTTGCGCTCGAACAGCTTCTGGATGTTGTCGAACGTGGGCTTGAGCAGTTCGCGGATGCTGGTGAAGCCCTGGCGGATGCGCTGGTCGGTGATCCCGAAGATGCGGGCCTCCGCCTGGTCGAGCAGGATCGCGGTCTCCTCGTTGCCGCTGTAGCACTGCTGCTGGATCTCGTTGCTGGCCTTGATCAGCTCGCGCAGGATCGCCTTGCTGTGCACGATGCGCGCGTGGTGCTCGAGGTTCGCCGACGTGGTGGCGTGGTCCATGATCTGCGCCAACCCGGCGGCGCCGCCCACGGCCTCGAAGTCGCCGCGGCGCTTGAGCTCCTCCGACACCGTGATGAGGTCGGCGGGCTCGTTGCGGTTGAACAGCCCCACCAGCGCGTCGAAGATCTTGCCGTGCGCGCTGCGGTAGAAGACACGCGCGTCGATCATCTCGACGGCGCGGCCGATGGCGCCGGCGTCCAGCATCATGGCGGCCAGGATCGAGCGCTCGGCGTCGAGTGACTGCGGCGGCGTCAGCGCCGAGGCGCTGCCGACCTGCTCTCTCAAGGTGTCGGACAAGGGGTCCCTCCCGGCGCCGAGGCGCCAGACGCGGCGCTAGTCGGTGAGGTACTCCCGCGCGAGCCGCTGAAGATCGTCCCAGACGGGCTTCTTGGCGCTGGGGCTCCGCAGGCAGTAGGCGGGATGATAGGTGACGATGAGCTTGGCGCCCTTCCAGCGGTAGGTCTTGCCGCGCATCGCGGCGAGGGTCCCGCTCTTGATGCCGAGCAGGAGCTCGGCGGCGAAGCGGCCGAGGCAGCAGATGACGCGCGGCTGCAGCGCCTCGAGCTGGCGCAGCAGGTAGGGCGAACACTGTTCGATCTCGTGCGGCAGCGGATTGCGGTTCTCGGGCGGCCGGCACTTGAGCACGTTGGCGATGAACACGCTCTCGCGCGTCAGCGACACGCCGGGGATCAGGCGGCGGTCGTCCATGGCCTTGATCATGGACGTGAGCAGCTCGCCGGCGCGGCCCACGAACGGCTCGCCGCGCTCGTCCTCGTCGGCCCCGGGCGCCTCGCCCACGAACACGATGCCGGCGCGCGCGCTGCCCACGCCGGGCACCGCCTGCGTGCGGGTGCGGCAGAGCGCGCACTTCTCGCAGGCGCGCGCCTCGCCGGCGATGCCCGAGAGCACGGCGAGCGACGACTCGTGGATCGCCTCGCGCGCGCCATCGAGCGCGGCGGGCCAGAGGTCCTGCGCGAACGGCGGCAGCACGACCTCGGCGGGAACGGCGGGGGCTTGCGACGGACGCGGCATGGGCGCGGGCTCGGAGGGCGGGAGCGTGAGGTCGGGGGCCGCGGACACGGCCGCCGCGGCAGGCGCGGATTGCGCATGCGCCTCGACGACGGCCGCATTGTAGCCCGAGAGGTCGGGCAGGGCGATGCCCGATCGACGAGCGCGGCCGATGCCGGTTGCCAACAATTCTCCACCGCCCCGCTCGCGCTCGAGGGCGCGGCGCAGCGCACGGGCGATGCTCGCGGCCTCCTGCCGCGGATCGGTGCTCACCGGGCCCGGCCCTTGCCGCGGATGGCGCGCAGCACCGGCCGCTTGCGCGGCGCGGCGCGCCCGGCGCCCGCGGCCGCCGCCCGGCGCGGCGGCTTGGGGCCGTCGCTCCCGCCGCCCCGCAGCTCGAGCACGC
>CAZMQP010000131.1:0-6862 GCA_964568385.1 uncultured bacterium | reverse complement strand
GCCGTAGGGCTTGAGCATGTGCGTCTCGACCAGGATCGCGGCGCGGCTCTGCAGCGCCGGGTAGCCGCTCGAGAAGCGCGGCGAACTGGAGCCGAAGTCGATGCCGCTCGCCGGGTCGTGCCCGCGGCGGAACGTGACGTAGGGCGCCGGCAGTCGCCCGCGCGCGCGCAGCGAGTCGCAGACGCGGCCCTCGAACGCCTCGGTCAGCCAGCGCTCCAGGCTCGGCGCGACGGCGGGGCCGTGCGCGAAGGCGTAGGTGACGTCGTGGCGGTAGTCGGCGCCGTTGGTGGTGTGGTCGTCCACGAGCAGGTCGGGCCACCACTTGGTGTAGACGTTGCCGATCAGCGCGCGCATCTCGGGCGAGTCGGCCTTGAGGTAGTCGCGATTGAGGTTGTAGCCGGCCGGCGTGTGCCGCCACCCCATCTCCTCGGGGCCGTTCTGGTTCATGCGGTTGTAGCGGCTCATGCGCTCGTGCGCGTCCACCGAGAAGATGGGCAGGATGAGCAGCGTCACCGAGTCGAGCAGCGCCTCGTCGCGCCGCAGCACCGTGAGGTCGCGCACCAGCGCCAGGCTGGCGTCCTTGCCCTCGATCTCGCCGGAGTGGATGCCGTTCTGGATGAGCAGCACCGGCTTGCCGCTGGCCCGCGCCGCCTCGGGCGTGAACGCGCGGTCCTTGCTGACCACCAGCAGGGGCAGTGGCCGGCCCTGGCCCGACTCGCCGTAGCTGAGCAGCTTCACCCAGCGCGAGCCCGCCTCGAGCTGGCGGCAGTAGCGCATGGTCTCGTCGTAGTCGGCGGTCTGCGCGTAGTTCGTGCGTTCGGCCTTGGTGCGCCAGAACGTGGGGATGGTGGGGTCCACCTCGGGCACCTTGACGAGCGCGTTGCCGCCGGTGGCGAACACGGCGCGGATCACGCTGTCGGCGCCGCCCGGCTGGGGGCGTGAGGCCCCGGGGAGCGGGAATGGCACGCGGCGGATGACGCGCGGCGGCGCGGTGGCGGCGGCGGCGGGGGCCTGGGCGGCGGCGGCGGCGGACAGCGAGAGCAGGGCCGTGGCGGCGGCGGCCACGGCGAATCGGAGCGCGTTCATGGCCGGCAGGGTAGCAGAGCCGAGGCCGAGGTGATGCGCGAGTCGGGCGGGCGTCACCTCACGACGAACAACTTGCGCGTGGAGGTCGCGCGACCGGCATCGAGTCGAAGCAGATAGCAACCCATTCGGAGGCCGGACGTCGAGACCTGCACCTGCTGCGGGCCCGCGGGTTGCAGCGCGCGCACCAGCGGCCTCGAGATCGCACGACCCTGGAGGTCGTACAGCGTGAGACTCACGTGCTGGGGCCCGGCGAGGGAGTAGCGAACCGTGGTGGCCTCGCGCGCGGGGTTCGGGGCAGCGAGGAGCGAGGGGAAGCCGGGTGTGGGCGGGGGCTCGGGGGTGCGGGAGGGGTGGATGGCGGCGAAGCCCGATTGCGGGAATGCGCCGAAGCGAGAGAAGTCGCCACCGGCGAAGACACTTCCCTTCTGCTGAGCGAGCGACCGGACGATGCCGTCAGGCTGAGGATAACTCTCACGAACCGCTCCAGTCCTCGCGTCGATCGCAGCGAAGTTGCCCCGGGATACACCGGAGACCTGGGAGAACACACCGCCGACGAACAACGTGCTGTCAGTCGCCACGAGGTCGTGGACCTGAACCGTGGGCGACGGGGGCCCCGTCAGGTCCGCTCGCCAGCTCGTTACATTCCCGTCGCGGTCGATGGCAGCCAGATTGGTTCTAGCCTGACCACCGACAAGATCGAAATTCCCACCGATGTAGATGGTGCCATCGAGGATGTCGATCGCATCGACGGTCCCGTCGGTACCGGGATTCCATGGCAGAAGGGTGGCAGAGCTGGGTTCCAGTGCTGCCAAGCCCAGCCTCTCCTGACCGGCAACGGCGACGACGAACCCGCCCACGTAAATCGCCGTATCACTGACTGCGATGGCGCCGACCTCACCGAAGAGCTGTGCATCCCATGGCGTGACCAGTCCTGAGATCGTATCCACGACCGCGATTCCCCTTCGGGGCTGCCCCCCGATCGAGGAGAACAACCCGCCCACAACCAAGTCTCCTCCAAGCGGTTCGATCGCCCAGACAGGGGCGTTCGGGCTCGGGTTCCAAGGCGTCGCGATCCCCGTCACGGGGTCGAGTGCTGCAAGCCCGCTCCTCGGCTGTCCGCCGACCTCGCTGAAGTACCCACCCGCGTAGACCCTGCCATTGTGGTAGCGCAGGCTCTTCACATAGTCATTGGGGTTCGGCTGCCAGTCCGTGACCCGTCCGGTCCTCATGTCGATCGAGGCCAGCCTTCCGCGGGGCACCCATTCTCCGACTGTGGTGAACCAACCTGCGGCGAATACCACCGATCGCTGCATAGCGAGCGCCCAGATGAAGCTGTCCGCTTCCGGGTCCCAGGCGAATCGGTCTCCTGTGCTGGTGTGCAGCGCCGCGGCGTGGAGTCCTGCCTCGCGTGAAGCGCCGCCCAGCGAGTCGTAGGCCCCCGCAACGAATAGCGTTTCACCGGAGCGAACCAGGCTCCAGAGATCGGGTCCGAACACCGTGTTGCGTGTGGCACGCGAATCGAACGCTGTGGCCTGTGCGGTGGCGAGGTCCAGTTGCGCCAGCCCGCGGCGCGCCTGGCCGCCGAGTTGCGTGAAGGAGCCGGCCACGTACATCGAGTCGCCGGAGCGCAGCAGCGCATGCACATGCGGGCCCCCATCGCGTGTGTTGATCGGCAGGCGCGAGAGTTGCGGGTTCCAGGTCTTGAGGGCTCCCGTGACGGTGCTGACTGCGATGAGTCCCACGCGTGCTTCGCCATTCGCGGTCCAGAAGTAGCCTCCGATGTAAAGCGTGGTATCGCGAAGCGCAAAAGTACGCACCCGGTCATTGAGGCTCACCTGCCACGGCGAGAGCGCACCGGTCGTGGCGTCGACTGCGGCGACGTAGCTGCGCGGTTGTCCCGCGATGGCAGTGAACCAGCCGCCGAGGTAGACGATGGGGCCGTCCACGAGGATGGCAGAGGGTCGGCCATCGGCATCGCAGCGCCAGGGCAGAGCGACATCGTCGTCGATGTCGACGGCCCCCAGGCGCATTCGCGAGTGTCCTCCGAGCGAATCGAAGTCCCCGCCCACATAGAGCGTGCGACCCGCGAGTGCGAGGCACCAGACGCCGAGGTTGGGGTCCGGCGCCCAGTTCGACAGACTGCCATCTGCTCGGATGTGTGCGAGGTTGCGTCGGGCTTGGCCTCCGACGTGGGTGAACGATCCACCCACGAACCAGCCACCCTCTCCATCGGCGACAACGGCTTCGACGCGGCCTGCGATGCGCGCGTACGGCGCGACCAGCTTCGCGGTCCTCGCGTCGAGGGGCACGCCACCGCCCGTGGCAGGACCGATAACCCCGAAGGTGCCGCCGATATAGACCGTGTCGCCTGCGGGTGCGATCGCGAGCACACGTCCCCCGAGGCCGGTCCCCCAGAGGGTGGAGTCCACCACTTGGGCCGAGGCAGAGCCACTGACGAGCAGGTGAAGACAGGCCCCCAGGAGAAGTCTTCGACCGACTCGGGTCATCTCAGCAGCGGCACACGCACGACAGCGGACCGACCTGCGGCGCGCACCCTCGCGAAGTAGAGCCCAGGGGCAACAGGGCTTCCCGACTCGTCGTGGCAGTCCCAGAGCAACTCCGCTCGAGTCGAGGCCTGCTCACGCGGGGGGATCCGTCGCACCCTGCGGCCGGTCACATCGAGGATCGTGAGGTCGGGCGAGGCGGAGACATCAGACTCGACTGCGAATCGAACCCGATTCGCCGCTGGATTCGACTCGAGAAGCCGGAGTCGGAAATCTGGGCGTCGTCGGACCCCGACGCTCGCGATGCTCGGGTAGGCGATGACGAATCGTTGTCCCTCGGGATCCCAGTGCATGCGGGTGATGCCGATGCCGTCGCCCTGGTACGCCGCGAAGAAGTGCACCTGCCCGATCTGCAGGTGCTCGCAGGCCTGCCACCCGATCACATCGACATCGTTGTCGAGGTAGGCATAGAGGGAGTCGCGGTGCGGCCAAGCGGCCGTGCGCCGATCGGTGAGGCTGTCGCCGGGGTTCTGTGTGAGGAAGATGGTGGAGTAGTGCCCGGCGTTGTCGTAGGCCGCGTTCGCAACGAACATGCGCCAAGCACCCGAGAGCGAGTCGCGGATGACCAGCGGTGACTCGAGCGCGCCGGGGACGGGAAGACTATTCTGGTCGGTCGCGTAGTACTTCCCGAGGTTGCGCCACTCGCTCAGTGTCCCCGGAGCATTGCGTGCAACGCCGATCGCATACGCGGGATCGGCCGTGGTGGAGAGCGAGTCGTCCTCGCCTGCGTTGAAGAGCAGATAGTGGCCAGAGAAGACCGGGTCCGGCATCACGAACGGGTCTCGGAACGCCCGAACGCCCGGGACCTCGCTTCCCACTGGGTCCGCCCAGTCGGTATCGAAAGACGTGTACGCCGGCTCCGAGTTCCGCGTCCACGTGATGTTCGCGCGGCCCAGCGACGGGGTCGTCGCGTAGCCGATGCTCTGGTTCCCCGCCGCGTCCACGCCCGTGTAGAACATGTAGAAGAGATCGCCGACCTGCTGGATCGACGGGGCCCACACGCGCTTGGCGTCCCAGCCCTGCCCACTCGGCCGGAACGCCATGGTGTCCACCGACCACGGCTTGCCGAGCGAGTCCGTCCACGCGTGGGCGATGATGCTGTCCTGTCCGCTCAGGTTGCGGATGTAGAACAGGTGGAACACGCCCTTCCACGGCTTCGCCGGATCGGTCGGGTCGTGGACCGAGTTGTAGTGGAACGCGAAGTCCTTGGGGTAGACGCCGGCACGAGGATTGGGGTCGCGGAACAGGATGGTGTCGATCGACGTGTTGCTCACGAACGCCAGGCCGAACGACTCCGCCGGCAGCCAGGCGTGCGACGCGGCGCCGGCATCCGTGCCCACCCCGACCAGCGCCTCGGGCAGTTCGGCCGTCACCTCCGCCGACCCCACGATGCGCGTGCTCGCATGCTCATCGATCGACAGGTCCACTCCCCACAGCGTGTCGGCGGCGCCGACGGACATCGTGGTCACCGAGTCGAGGTTCCAGCCGATCGCGGTCACCTCGAGCTGGGCGGTGGCGTGCGTGCTCGAGGACGAGAGGAGCACCGGTGGGTAGTCGCCCTCGACGCCACCGTTGTAGGTCACCTCGTTCGAGACGATCACATCGTTCGGGTCGCTCGGGTCGAGCGCCACGACGCGGAGGTTGCCGCGACTCCCGCCCGGCTGATCGATCATGAACGTGGCACGGGTCGCGGCCGGACCGGGCTCGGAACACAGATACGTCGTGATCCGATGCGCGGCGCTGTCGGCCGGCGTGGCCGGCGCCTCGATCCGCGACACCTTCGCGGTGTCGAGACCGCAGGACTCGAGCGAGTCCTCGGGCACGAACACGATGCCGCAGGAATCAGCGATCCAGGCGATGCGCCACTCCTGTGGGAGCACCGTCTCGGTGGAGTCGGTGCTCAGCACCAGCACGGCGCGCGTGGCCGAGGCGAAGGAGAGGGTGTCGGCGCCCGTGCTCCACTTCAGACGGATGGCGAGCGCGGAGGGGGGGGGGCAGCAGCATGGCGAGGAGGAGGATCCCGGATAGACGTCGCATGGCGGCGACCCCCCAAGGAGTCAGTGGGCCAGCGTCAGGGGCCGCCGGAGTGAGGGCCCGTGCCCTCATGGTGGATTGCGGACGACCGCGTTCCGCATGGGATATCGAACACCCTACGGACGCGCGGAGGCAAGGGGATTCTGCTGCCGTCAGCTCCCGCCCGCTCCACCCCTCACGCCGCCGGCAGCTGCGCGATCGCGGCCTCCACGTAGCCGGGGTCGGCCGTGAGGCCGCCGTCCTGCCACAGCTTGGCGAGATCGAACCGCGATCCGTTCGAGCGCGCCAGCTCGAGCGCCTCGGCGACGTAGAGGACCTCGGTCTCGAGTTCGGGCTCGGCCGGCACGGGTCGGCGGTGGTGCGAGCCGATCACATGCGCGGTGGATTCGCCGATCTCCCAGCGCAGCGCCGCCAGGCCGCCGAGCGGCTCGTGCAGGTGCCACAGCAGCGGCCGGAAGAACGTCTCGGGCAGCTTGAGCTCGCGCTTGAGCGACAGCCGCAGCGAGGTCATGTGGCTGAACAGCACCAGCTTGCCCACGTCGTGCAGCAGCGCCTGCATGAACGCCGTCTCGGGGTCCACCTGGAACGCGCGTGCCAGCGTTCGCGCCAGCGGCGCGGTGCGCTGCATGTGCGACCACACGCGGTGCACCTGGTCGTCGTAGCCGCCGCCCGGACGGCACAGCGACTGCTGGACGAGCGCGCCGGTCAGCACGCCCTGGACGCCGCGCTGCCCGACGCGCTGGATGGACATCGGCAGCGAGGTCAGCATGTCGCCGTCGCGCCGGTGCCACGCGGAGTTGGACAGCCGCAGCAGCGCCTGCGCCAGCATCGGGTCCTTCTCGAAGACCGCCGTCAGCTTGTGCAGCGGCGTGTCGGGGTCGCGGGCCAGCATGAGGGCCTCGAGGGCCGCACCGGGCGTCTGGCGCAGCACCGATTCCTCGTCACGCACCGCCAGCTCGACGAGCGCCGGGCCGTCGGACCGGCGCACCTCGTCGGGCAGGTCGGCCATCAGCACCTGGACGCGCCACGCGAGGGCGCGGCGGACCTGCGCGTCCACCGAGAGCGCGGCGGCACCGGGCTCGGCCGCAGGCGCGCCGGACTCGGCGGCCGGCGGGGCGGCCGAGGCGACGGGTGACGCCGCCGCGGCCGGTGTGGCCGGCGCGGGCGCCGGCTCGTGG
>CAZMQP010000130.1:0-6914 GCA_964568385.1 uncultured bacterium | reverse complement strand
CCGGAGCGGTCATCGGCGGCGCCTCGGACCCGAGCCGCGGCAGGGCGAGGATCACGAACACCGCGGCGGCGGCGGCGGCGAGCGCGGCCATCGCGACCGGCCCTCGCGCGCGCCGGCGCGGCAGGGGGATCACCTCCGCCCCACCGCCCGCCTCGGCCGCGAGGCGCGCCTCCGCCTGCGCACGCACCGAGGCGCCTGCGTGCGCGCGCAGCCGCGCCTCGCACTCGAGGCAGCGAGCGGCGTGCGCGAGTGCGGCATCAGCCGACTCGCGCGGCAGCAGCCCGAGCACGAGGTCGGCGCAGTCGGAATCGTGCAGGTGCTGAACCGGTTCACTCATCGGTCGGGGCCTCCATCGGGCGAGCGCGATCCTGCCAGTCCGACCACAGCACCGCGAAGGTGCCGGGCCGCACTTCGGTGGAGCAGTGCCCCTTGGCGGCCATGCAGGCCGCGAGCTTCTCGCGCGCCCGCATGACGATCACGTCCACGTGCGCCGGGCTCACCCCCGCCATCACTGCGATCTCCCGGCTGGGGCGTTCGAGACAGGCGCGCAGGAACCACACCTGCCGGGCCCGCGGCGCCAGCTCGCGCACGCAGCCCTCGAGCGCCGAGGTGAACTCGCGCGCACTGACCCAGTCCTCGGGCCGCGCGGCTTCCGGCAGGCGGTCGGCGATCCTCATGTCCCAGAGCTCCTCGTTCTCGGGCGGCGGGCACTCACGGGAGCGCCGGCGCGCCAGGTCCACGAGTCCGTTGCGGGCGACTCGGCGAACGAACCCCGCCACCTCGTGCGGGGGGTGCGGCTGCGGATCCCACGTCCCTGCTTCGGCCCGCCCCATGAGTTCTAACGACTTCGCGGACGCCAGATCCTCGAGGTCCTCCTGCGAGACCGGGGCGATGCGCCCGGCCTGCATGCGCATCGAGGCGAAGAGCGCGGCGTGCAGCGTGCTCCAGAGCGTGGCGCGGACACGCTCGCGCTCGGCGCCCGATGCCCCGATCAGGCTGGGGACCGCCTCGCGCAGCGCATGGGCCCAGGCGGGCGCCTCCTCGGGGGAAGTGGGCATGGCGGAGGCGATTCTATCGTCAACCCGCAAGGGCGGATAGGGGTTCCGGGGGCCCGACGGGCCCGGTTCCGTCAGAACGCCGCCCCCCGTGCGAAGTGGGAGTGCCCGCGGCACCCCGGTCGGGACGCCGCGCCTCGGACCCCTCCCAGGAGCGCCGCCATGCGATCGCGCCACGCCCATCTGCTCGCAGCCGGGCTGTTCGTCTCGAGCCCGGCTCACGCCGTGTCCGTCCACGGGCTCGACCACACCGCCCTGGGGGCCGCCTCGGTCTCGGCGGTCTCCCCTCCGGGGTCGTCCTCGATGCAGCTCCATGTCGCCAACATCGGCTCGAGCGGACAGGACGGCGTCTCGGTGGCGCTCCCCGAATGCCGTGCCTACGCGCTGCGGGCGCGCTCGCTCGACGGCACGCCCATCGTGCGCGAGCGGCTCGACCTGTTCCGCTTCCCGAGCGACGCCACACCGGTCATCCGCGGCTCGGCGCTGAGGTCGGGGCCCGATCGCGTGTACAGCGTGCAGGTGCCCCCCGGCGCGCGCCTGCGGGTGGAGGTGTGGGATGGCGGCAGGCTCGCCTACTCGGGCGAGGTTCCGGCCGCCACCACGGTCACCGCGCTCTCCGTGCCCGTGGCCGCCGACACCGCCAAGACGATCCGCTACAGCGCCAAGCAGGGCAAGACCGGCTCGGCCAAGCGCGAGACGCTGGTGGACCATGAGATCGGCGACGCCTACGACATCCAGGTGGGCAGCGTGATGGTGCATGGCTCGCGCATCGTGTTCGAGGTGGAGACCGACGGGCCCGCCGAGCCGGTGGGCCGCGCCGATCTGCGCTGCGCCACAGCGGTGGGCAGCCCGCCTGCGACACTGGTGGTGACCGGTGAGTCCGTGAGTTCGGGTGCGGTCGCGCGCTCGCCTCGCGGGGCGCACCACGACCTGCTGGCGACGATCGAGAGCGGCGCGCTGCATGCGCCTGACGCGGCCCCCGGCTCGCTCGCCTACGGGGCCGACGGGAGCGGCGGCGGGATGAGCGTTCGGCTCAACGGCCTCCCGCCGGGAGAGCCCGTCTTCGATCTGCGTGCGATCTCCGGTGACCTCGATGTCCAGCCTCTTGCCGTGGCGGGCATGACCCAGACGTTCGCATCGACGGTCGAGGTGAGCGATGACTCGGGCCTGCCGCCCTCGCTCCACACCCACAGCCTGTCGTGGACCGCGACCAGCGACAGCGAGTGCGACGTGACCGCGGCCACCGACATCCCGCTCGAGGAGATCGAGCTGCAGGTGTGGCTGACCGGACGGCCCGTGGGACAGCCGGCGGCCGCGGGGCTCGGCGCGCACGTCCAATGCTCGAGCCTGCCCACGGGCTTCAGCCAGCATGCGGACGATCAGGGGATCCGCTCGGCGCTGCGCTTCGCGCCCGGCACGGTGTTCCTCATCGGCGGCATCCCGCAGGTCGGCGACGAGGTGGTCGCGAAGACGAATGGGGACACCGCCAAGCGCCGCCGCATCTCGGACATCCGCCTCGTCCATCCGCCGGGCACCCCTCCGGGGCTCTGGCGCCTGACCGGCGTGCGCGGCGGCGTCTCGTCCGGATCGGGGCTCGCGGGTGGCATGGAGTTCGGCGCGCGCGGGCCGCGGCAGTCGGTCTCGCTCCTCGAACCCTCCCCCGGCAATCCCGCCGTCACCGAGCGGCGGCTCCCCGTGCGCAATCTCGGCTCGAGCGGCGAGGACGGTGTCGAGGTGCGACTCCGCGGCAGCTCGAGCATCTCGTTCGACATCCTCGAGAACGACTCCGCCGACGAACCCGACGCGATGCGCCTGTCGCTGCTCCGCTGTCCCGACGGCACGTGCGCGGCCGAGGTCACGCTCGAGATGGAGAGGGGGTGCTGCGGTGGCGGCGGTGGCGGTGGCGGCGGTTCGGGCGGGATGAGCCTGCGCGCCGGGCTGCCTCCGGGCTCCTACATCGCGGTCCGCCTCGGCAACGGCCACATGCTCCCGCTCGCCTCGGCCGACCTCGATGGCGACGGCTGGGTGGACTGCGCCCCGGCCTCGCCGGTGGCGCCGCGCGTGAGCCACGTGCGAAGCCACTGGGTGTCCTCGCACACGCAGAGCATGAGCGTCCACTTCAGCGAACCGGTCGCCATCACCTGCGATGACGGCGTGCACGTCGTGACCGAGCTCGAGTTCTGGCGCAACCCGGGAGGCACCACCGAGGGCCCGGCGGTGGAGGCGCCCCAGCTCGCCGTCCTCACCGCCCGCCCGCCGGCGGCGCCGGTGCTCTCGGGGCCCGGCGTGTGCGACCTCACCCTGCGGCCGCCGGGACTCCATGTCTCCGGCGCCGACGCCCACCGAGCGGATGTGGGCACGCCTCGCGGCGAGTACGTGGTGCGAAGCACGTGGGGCCGGGTGCTCGGCGAAGGCGAGGTCGTGGGCGAGCCAGGCGGCGGCCACTCGATCTGGCTCAAGGAGAAGGCGGACACGACACGGCCGCGGGTCATCGTCCGCGAGTCGCCAACGCTGGTGTCGCGCTCGAGTGGGGCCGGCTGCCCCGGGTTCGTGATCGACCGCGCCCCGGAGCCCTCCGGGCTCGTGTGGAGTCCGCGCACCAACACCTCGCTTCGCTGCGGCGCCGACCTGGCGAGCGGCGCCAGCGATGCGTTCCTGCATGGGCTGGGCCTCGAGACCGGCGATGCCTCGCCGCCGCTGCTGCGCTACCTGTCCGGCGCCGCGGGCTCGGGCCCGGCCGTGGTGCGCGTGCTCGCGGCCGGCATGCCGCCGGTGGAGGTGCTCGCCGATGAGGCCTCGGTCAGCGACGAACCCACGCGGTTCGTCGCCGGCGGCGACCTCGATGGCGATGGCGCGCCGGAGATCGCCTGCATGGGCTTCCCGCCCTCGACCACCGTCACGGTGGCGGGGCAGTCCTTCCCGTGCGACCGGCTCGAGTTCCGGCCCGGCGCTCCCGGCACGGATCCCGTCACCGCGATGCGGTCGGCCGCGCTCGTCGTCGAGTCGCATCCCGGCGGGAGGGCCATCTTCGATGCCCGCATCGCCGAGATCGCGCCTCCCGGATCCACCACGTCGGTGACCCCGGGCCGCCCCGAGGCGGGCACGCTCGTGCTGCGAGGCCTGACGCCCAATCCCTCGCGCGGCGACGCGCAGCTCCGCTTCGCGCTGGGCACGCGTGCCCGGATCCGCGCCGAGGTGCTCGACATCGCCGGACGAGCCGTCGCCATGCTCGCCGATGGCGAACTGGCGCCCGGCGAACACACCCTCACGTGGTCGGGCCGCACGAGCCGCGGCGTGCGAGCGGCGGCGGGACTCTACCTGGTGCGCCTCTCGGGCGATGGCCTCGCCGCGCGGCACGCGCGCATCATCCGGCTCGACTGACCGAGGATCGCAACGCGGGGCCGCACTCGCGTGGGTACGGGGCGGGGCCTTCGGGCTCCGCCCCGTCGCGATGCCGGTCGGACCCCACGCTCAGGAACCGCGGGTGCCCTGCGCCAGCAGCGCCACCGCGAGCAGCGCCAGCGCCACCCCCCAGCGCTGCGCCACGCCCAGCCGTTCGCGCAGGACGACCTGCGCCAGGATCACGGTCGAGGCCGGCGCCAGCGACACGAGGGTGGCGATCAGGCTGAGCGGGCCCCCCTGGACGGCGGCCACGTAGAGCACGTTGGCGGCGACATCCGCGACGCCCGCGAACAGGATGGGCGCGCGCGCCGGCGCCGGCGGGCGCAGCGGCACACGGCTCACCAGCAACACACCGCCCAGCAGCAGCGTCCCGACGCCGCGCGCGGCGACGAGCGGCCACAGGCCCGCCCCGCCGCCGATCCGCCCCAGGCAGACGAGGAACACGCCCACCAGCACGCCGCTCGCGGCCGCGGTCAGCATGGCCTCGCGCGCAAGCCGCGGGTCGCGCGGCGCGGCCTGGGGGTGCGCCGGACCGCCGCTGATCAGCGCCACCGCCACGAGCCCCAGGGCGATGCCCGTGCCGCCGGCCCAGCCGAGCGCGTCGCCGGTCGCCAGCCCCGCCACGACCGGGATGCACAGCGCGATCATCGAGATGAGCGGCGCCGCCGTGCTCACCGTGCCGGAGGCGAGCGCGCGGTAGAGCAGCAGCACGCCGAGGCTGCCGGCGATGCCGCCGGCGACGCCCCAGCCGAGGTCGGCCATGGCCGGCGCCCCGCGCATCAGCGGCGCCGCCAGGGCCAGCGCCGCGAGCCCGACCGCCTGCGACAGCAGCGTCACCGCCAGCACCGGAGCACGCCGCGCGGCGATGCCGCCCATGAAGTCGGCGAAGCCGTAGAACACCGAGGCGAGGATCGCGAGCGCGAACGGCATCACCGGGTCACGCGCCCGCGCGCCGCCAGGACTCCCCCTCGCGCACGGCGTGGCCCTCCTGCTCCAGCTTGGCGAGGTGCGCGAGCAGCGATCGCTCGGCGAGCGGCCACAGGTCGGGCGGCACGTTGGCGTAGGCGAGCCCCACCAGTTCGGCGAGCGCGCGCGGCGAGTCGGCCAGCGCGTCGCGCACGCGGGCCTCGCGCTCGAGCCGGTGCACGATCAGCTGCCGGATGCGGCGCACGGCGGCGCCCTGCGGCGAACCGTGCGCCGGGAAGAGCATCTCGGGCCCCAGCGCCGCCACGCGCTCGAGCGAGGCGAGGTACTGCGTCATGTCCCCGTCGGGCGGATCGATGATCACGGTGCCGCCGCCCCCGGGCAGCAGGTCGCCCACGAACAACGACCGCAGGCGCGGCTGCCACAGGCTGATCGAATCGCGCGTGTGGCCGGGGGTCTCGATCACCTGCAGCCGCCAGTCGCCGAGTCCGGGCGTGAGCGGCAGCCAGTCGCCGTCCTTCACCGCGACATCGAGTGGCAGGTGCTCGGCGAGCCGCGCGTGTCCCACGACGCGCACGCCGTAGCGCTCGCGCACTGCGGCGACGCCGCCTCGGTGATCGGCGTGGTGATGCGTGACCACCAGCATGGTCAGGCGGCGGCCCTCACCCTGCAGCAGGTCGATGAGCGAGAAGAGCTCGGCGAGCGCCTGCTCCTCGCCGCTGCCGGGGTCCACCAGCGCCATCTCGGACTCGCCGATCAGGTAGGCGTTGGTGTGCCGCGCCGGCGGCAGCGCCTGCGTCGGCATGGCGTGCAGCACCACGCCCCACTGCATCTCGATGCGGCGCACCGGCTGGCCGGCGCGCTCGGGCCCGCGCGCGAGGCGCTCGGCGAGGCCGTCCTCGCCCTCGGCCAGCGCGATCAGCGCCCACAGGATGGGCGCCACGAACGTGGCCCGTCCGTGCCGGTAGCGGTCGAGCGCCTCGAGCGGCCGGACCCATTCGCCGCTGGCGAGTTCACCCGGCAGCACCGACGGCTCCTGCCCCTCCGGCACGCGCGCCATGTAGAAGAGCGTGTCGAACCGGACGCTGGCGAACACCGGCGTCTGCCAGCGGCCGGCGAACGTGAGCGCGTGCGGGTCGAACCGCCAGCCATGCTCGGCCGCCAGCTGGGCCAGCGAGGCCTCGCCGGCGAGCAGGCGTTCGCGGGCGCGCGCCAGCGTCGCGGCGTCGGCCGCACCCGAGGTGAGCCCGGCCAGCACGCCGGTCTCCTCGAGCATCTCGCGCAGGGCGCAGGCGCGGGCGGCGCGCTCGGAGGCGTCGGCGATGCCGGGCAGATCCAGTTCGGCGTCGGCGGCGTCCACCTTGCCGCCGATGAACGCATGGTACCCGGGCTGCACCGCCACCGCCTCGCTGCGCAGGACCCAGAACACCTCGAGGTCGCGCCCCTCGCCCCGGACGAGGATGACCGCGGCGGAATCGCGGAAGCGCCTGGGGGACGGGGCGGTGGACATGGTGGCGGCAGTCTAGCCGCCCC
>CAZMQP010000129.1:3699-6916 GCA_964568385.1 uncultured bacterium | reverse complement strand
CGCGCACCCACACGAACCGGACCGTGGTGCCGGCCGGCGTCGGCGCCACCCAGCGCGCGAGCTGCTCGGGGTACTCGACGCGCTCGCCGTCGAAGGCGACGATGAGGTCGCCCTTGCGCAGGCCGAGCCGGGCGGCCGGCCCCCCCGGCGCCACCGCCTCGACCAGCGCGCCGATCGGGATGCGCGCGCCGGGCTCGCTCTCGGAGTCCACGAACGCCGCCGTGGTCGAGACGCCGAGCAGGCCGTGGCGCGAGCGGCCCTCGGCCTTGAAGGCGCGGTAGATGGGCAGCACGTCCTCGACCGGGATCACGAAGCTCATGCCGCCGGGCCGCCGCTCCGCACGGCTGCGTCCGGGCGCCTCGGGGGTGCCGAGTTCGCCCTGCACCAGGCCGACGAGCTCACCGCGCGAGTTGAGCGCGGCGCCCCCGCTGTTGCCGGGGTAGACCTCGTTGGTCAGCTGCAGCAGGCTGCTGCGCGGCTCCTTGAAGCGGTAGGCGACCGTGCCCACCGACTGCGTCGGAGCGGCCCGATAGCTGCTGCCGAGCGCGATGACCCAGTCGCCGAGCTGGGGCGGCCGCGTGGCGAAGCGCAGCGCGGGCAGTTCGAGGTCGGGGACCTCGAGCAACGCCACGTTGAAGACGGGGTCGAGTCCGGCCAGCCGCGCCTCGACCTGAAGCCCGTTGTCGGTGCGCACGAACACGCGCTCGGCGCCGAGCACGACGCTGGCGGTGGTGAGCACCTCGGCCCGGTCCACGGCGACGCCGGTGCCGACCCGGCTGTGCATGCGCGTCTGCGGCGCGCGCCCGGCCTCGGTGGTGGTGACCTGGCGCTGCGCGAATACCGTGACGATGCTCGGCCGCGTGCGCCTCGCGATGCGGTCCACGTCGGACTCGATCGCCGACAACGCCCCCTGCGCACGCGCGGCAGGCACGGTCGCCATCGCCAGCCCGAGCGCGGCGAGCAGGCCGAGGCCCGCCCCCCGGAGGAGGCGGGCGGTGCGGCCGGCTGGCGGGGCCGGGGTGCCGGACATGCGACCTCCCCCCACTAGAACGAGATCACCGCCTGCTCACCCTGCACGCCCTCGGGAAGCCGCGCCGTGTGGGCGCGCCCGCGGCGCAGTTGCACCGGGTCGAGGATGAACTCGACGTCCTCGGAGTGGTCGAACAGGCTGTCGGACGCGACGCTGGCGACGAGGTCGCCTGCGCGGCGGTCCGCCGCCGTCGGCGCCGGCACGGCCGCGCCCGGCGCATCGGCCGAGACGAGGCGCGGCTGGGCCACGGGCGGCTCCAGCGCCAGCGTGGCCGCGGGGCGCTCGGGGCCGCGCAGCAGCATCACGCTCGTGAGCGCCACCAGCGCGAACCCGGCCGCTGCGGCGAGCGGCTGCCACTGCGGACGCGCCGGGAGCGCGATCACGTCCGGGGCCGGCTGACGGCGCCGGGCCTCGGCGAGCACGCGGTCGGCCAGGTCCGGCGCCATCTCCGGACGCGGCAGCGACGCGGCCGCCTCGAGCGTGCGTGTGAATCGGTCGTAGGCCGTGCGGCACCCCTCGCAGCCCGCGAGATGGGTCTCGAGCCAGTCGCGCTCGCCCCGCGTGACCTCGTCGTCCCAATAAGGGCCGAACAGGTGCCGTGCCTGAGGACAGCTCTTCATGTCCCACCTTCCCGTCGTGGTCGCAATTCGTGGAGTCTGTGCTCCAGCATCGAGCGGGCGCGGTTGATGCGTGACCTCACCGTGCCGCCCGGTACGCCGAGCACTTCGGCGATCTCCTCGTAGGACAGACCTTCGATGTCACGAAGCACCAGCGCCAGCCGGAACGTCTCCGGCAACGTGGCGATGGCCTTCCCCACCTCTCCCTGGAGCTGCTCGCGCTCGAGCGTGTGCTCCCGGGATTCGGTGCGATCCGCGAGCTGGGGCATGCTGTCGTGGTAGACCTCGGTCAGCGCCTCCAGCGAGAACCAATTCCGTCGGCGCACCCGGCGCCGGATCTCGTTCTTGGCGAGATTGGCGGCGATCGTGAACGCCCACGTCGAGAACTTCGAACCTCTCCGGTAGTTGCGACGATGGACGAAGATGCGGACGAAGACCTCCTGCGTCAGGTCGTCCACGGCCTCGCTGTCGTTGAGCACCCGCCGGATGAGGCTGCCGAGCCGGCCCTGGAATCGCGCGACGAGTTCGCGGAACGCGCGCTCGTCGTCATCCGCCACCCGCGCCATGAGGTCCTCATCGCTGAGGCTCAGTGCGGCGGGCGGAAGCGGGTCACGATCCGGAGCCATGGGGCGGCCTCACTGAGGGTTCCTACCCCGGAGCGGGCGGCCGGTTCCCGCGGCCGGCACCCTCGGGGCGGGGGCAACTCGTTCGTGGACATGCACCTGCGGGGCCGGCATCAGCGCTTTCCCCGCAGCTTGCCGCGCACCCGGGCGTTGTCCGGGTCCGCGGCCAGGCTGCGTTCGTACTGATCGCGGGCGGCATCGGCCATCTGCAGGGCCGAGTACACGTCTCCCAGGTGCTCGTGGACCACGGCGTCCCCCCCGGTCAGTTCGAGGGCGCGCTCGAGGTGCCCCCTCGCCTCCTCCAGCCGGCCGAGCCGGAACAGCACCCAGCCCAGCGAGTCGATGAAGGCGCCATTGTCGGGCTCGGCGGCGACCGCGCGCTGGATGAGCGCGTGCGCCTCCTCGAGGTCGCGGCCGAGATCGGCGAGCAGGTAGCCGAGGAAGTTCTGCGCGTCGGCCGACTCGGGCGCCAGGGCGAGCGCGTCGCGTCCGGCCGCCACCGCCCCCTCGAGGTCCCCGCGGCGCTCGCGCAGCGCGCCGAGGTCGAACAGCACGTTCACGTCGGCCGGCCGGCGCTCGCGCAGCCCGGCCAGTTCGGCCTCGGCCTCGGCCGCCCGGCCCGCATCCACCAGCACCCGGCGGCGCCGCCGCCGCGGCGCCGGCGGCACCGGCGCCGCCGCCACCGCCCGCCGCGCCAGCGGTACCGCGCCGGCGGCGTCGCCGAGCGAGGCGTGCGCGCGCGCCGCCAGCAGGAGCGCGTCGGGATCCCGAGGCCGCCCGGCCAGCCACGCATCCGCCAGCGCCAGTCCCTCGGCGCGCCGGTCGTGCCGGGCCATGATCGCCAGACTGCGCGCCACCGGCTGCATGTCGCCGGGAGACGCCTCGCGCATGCGCCGCAGCGCGTCGGCGCCCTCGCGCGGCCGGCGCTGCGCGTAGGCGAGGTCGGC
>CAZMQP010000129.1:0-3689 GCA_964568385.1 uncultured bacterium | reverse complement strand
AGCGCGTCGGCGTCACCGGGAGAGGCCGCCGCCACGGCGCGCGCCATCTCGAGCGCCTCGGCCGCGCGGCCGGCGCGCGCGAGCAGCAGCACGAGGCGGCGGCGCGTCGGATCGTCGTCCGGATGGAGCTCGAGGTGCCGCCGGTAGTCCTCCACCGCCTCGGCCGTCCGCCCGAGGCTCTCGCGCACCCACGCGCGCAGGAACATCGCGCCGGCGCGGTCCGGCTCGATCGACAGCGAACGGGCGAGCAGCGAGTCGGCGAGCGCGAAGCGCCCCAGCCGGGCCTCGGAGGCGGCCCGCTGGAACCACACCTCGGGATCGCCGGGGTCGAGCGCCGAGAGCCGCTCGAAGGCCGCCGCGACGCGGTCGGTGCGCGACTGCGACTCGGCCACGCGCGCCAGGGTGCGCAGGATCTCCGCATCGTCGGGCGCGTGCCGCGCGGCGAGCTCGAGCGAGGCCAGCGCCTCGCCCCCCCGACGCATCTGGAAGAGTGCCGCGCCGCGCAGCCAGTGGGCCCGCGCCTCGCTGGAGTCGCGCGCGATCACGCGGTCGGCGTACTCGATGGCGCGCAGGGGCTGGCCGTCGTGGTGGGCGAGGTCGGCGAGCCGGAGCAGCACCCCGGCGTCGTCGGGCGAGGCCGCGAGCGCACGGGAGTACTCGGCCAGCGCGCCGTCGCGGTCGCCCGAGCGCTCGAGCCAGCGCCCGGCCAGGTAGTGCCGGAGGGTCTCCTCGCGCGGGCTCCCGCCCGCGACGGGGGCGGCCGCCCCGGCGGGGACGGCCGCCGCGGCCAGCAGCAGCAGAACGAGCGGGAGGGGCGTCATCAGGGGCGGGAGCCTAGCACGCGGCTCCGCGGCCGTGTTACATCTCACCCTTCCCGGACGCAGGAGCGATCGGCATGCCCGCCACCTCGGTACTCATCGTCGATGATGTGGAGATCGTCGCGCGTGCGCTCGCCGCCATGACCCGCACCTTCGGGCATGCGACCGAGGTGGCGCACAGCGTCGAGGAGGCGCTCGAGAAGTTCGACCGCCACCCCTTCGACGTCGTGGTGACCGACGTCAAGATGCGCGGGCTGGGCGGCTTCGACCTGCTGGGGCGCCTGCGCGAGCGGCGCGGCGACGTGCCGGTGGTGCTCATCACCGGGGACGCCAACATCCCCGACGCCATGAGCGCCATGAACCAGGGCGCCTACGACTACCTCAGCAAGCCCGTGGACCGCACCGAACTGGGCCAGCTGCTCCAGCGCGCCATCGAGGCCCACCGGGTGATCCGCGAACCCGAGGGCGAGGCGCCCGCCCCGGAGGACGCGGCCACGCACGGCCTGCGCGAGATCGTCGGCAGCTCGCGGGCCATGCTGCAGACGTTCAAGGACGTCAGCCGTTTCGCGCGCGGCGATGCCGGCGCGCTGGTGCTGGGCGAGAACGGCACCGGCAAGGAACTGGTCGCGCGCATGATCCACGAGCAGAGCCCGCGGCGGCCGATGCCGTTCGTGGTCTCGAACGTCGCCTCCATCGCCCGCGGCCTCGCCGAGAGCGAGTTGTTCGGCCACGTGCGCGGCGCCTTCACCGGCGCCCACCAGGACCGCATCGGGCTGTTCGAGCAGGCCAGCGGCGGCAGCCTGTTCCTGGACGAGATCGGCGAACTCGAACTGCCGGTGCAGGCCAAGCTGCTGCGCGTGCTGCAGGAGCGCTGCATCAAGCGCGTCGGCGGCAACGACGAGATCCCGGTGGACGTGCGCCTGATCTGCGCCACCAACCGAGACCTCCGCCAGATGGTGGCCGAGCGGCTGTTCCGCGAGGACCTGTTCTTCCGCATCGCCGTCGTCGAGATCACGCTGCCGCCGCTGCGCGAGCGCCAGGAGGACATCCCCGATCTGGCCCGGTTCTTCCTGACGCGCTACTCGCGCCGGCTCGGCCGCGAGAGCCCGCCGCGGATCGCGCCCTCGGCCATGGAGGCGCTCATCGACCACCCATGGCCGGGGAACGTGCGCGAACTGGAGAACGTCATGCAGCGTGCGGCGCAGTCGGTGAACGCGGGCGTCATCACGCTCGAGATGCTGCGCCTCTCGGGACGGACGGCCTCGGGATCCGGTTCGGGCTCCGGCTCATTGCCGACCCGGCGGATGCCGACGCTGCGCGCCTGGCGCGACCGCTACATCCGGCACGTGCTCGCGCAGACGGATGGGAATCGCACGGAGGCTGCAAGGATCCTGGGCATCTCACGCAAGACCCTGCAACGATTCGAGAAGGAGCAGGGTTCGGCCAGCGACCGGACTGCGACATCCTGACCCGCCGCCCGTCCAAGCCGTCCAGCGAGATAATCTGCGCCCCAGCATGGGATTGCGGAATAGCGCAATAAACCGGAGGCTCGCCCTCCGGACAGATTGTCCACGCGAGCCACTGGGTCGGCCCGCTCCGCGTGTCGGGCACATCCCTCCAAGTCCTTGTGCGACAACGCAGTTTCCTGCGATAACAGATGACTCCCACCACTGGCACGCTACCTGCAAAACTAGATCGGCAGGTGGCGCCGCGTTCGACGGGCGCCGCCCCGACGACAGACGACGATGCGCCTTCGGGCGCCTCCACACTGTCGCCACTATGTGACTGGGCAAGGAAAGTTCCGAGGGGCCATGTCCTGAGCGTATGTGGCGGCAGCTTGCGAGCGGGGGACCGGCAACGGTCCCCCGTTTCGCTTTCCCCCGAGGCTGCCGGATCCACACGGCATCGCCCCGCCCGGGCGCACGGGCCCGGCGCTGGCGCCTAGCGGCGGCGCCGGGAGGTGCGCGACTTCCGCCCGAAGTTCTCCATGGCGAGCTCCATCTCCTCGATGAGCGCCTCCTTGTCGGGCTCGGCCTCGGCGGACTCGCCCGGACCGGCCCCGGGCTCCTCGATCGCGAAGGGGTCCACGTGCCGTTGCGGCTCGGGCTCGGCGGCCGGGGGTTCGACCGGCGCCCGCTCCGCGGGTGCGGCCACCGCCCGCGAGCCTCGCCGACCCCGTCCGAACGCCACGGCCGGGGCCACGGGCCTCGGCGGCTCGACGGCCGCCTGGGCGACCGGGTCGTGCAGCGGCTCCTCGACGAAGTCGTCGGCGTCGTCCTCGTCGTCGTCGTCGTCGTCCGCCTCGAGAGGATCGCCGTCGGCGTCCTCCGCGGCGGGGTCGAACGCGGCGTCGTCCTCGGTGAAGGCGTCGTCGTCGTCCTCCTCGAGGTCGTCGTCGGACTCGAACGGCTCCCGATCGGCCGCCAGGGGATCGCGCACCGACTGCTCGCGATACGCCTCGTCGTCCTCGAGTTCACGCTCGGCCTCGGCCTCGCGATCCGCCAGCGAGACCGGCGCCACCGCGCGGCCGCCCGCATCGCGCACGCGCCCCCGTCCGCCGCGACGGCGGCGGCCGCGGCGCGGCGCCTCCTCCTCCTCGGCCTCGACGGTGTCCTCGTCGTCGCGGTCCTCGATCTCCGCCTCGGGCTCCGGCCGCCGGCCGGCGCTCGCCTCGCGGCGCAGTTCGGTGACGCGCTCGATGGCGTCGCGCGCGGCGGCCTGCTCGGCCTCCTTCTTGTTGTGGCCGCGGCCCTCGCCGAGCAGACGGCGCCCCACCATGACCTCGACCATGAAGTACTTGGAGTGGTCGGGACCGTACTCGCTGCGGATGCGGTAGACGGGGTGCGTGCGCCACGTGCTCTGCACGTACTC
>CAZMQP010000128.1:0-6939 GCA_964568385.1 uncultured bacterium | reverse complement strand
GCGGCACGCTGTTCGAGGAGAACGTGCACCTGGCCACGGGCCACGTGAACAAGACCACGGTCGCCGAGATCGAGACCCACATCCGCGAGGCCGGCTACGCGCCGGCGCAGCGCACGACGCTCTACGAGATCCTGCGCCGCGGCGAGGGGCCGGAGGCGCTCGGCACGCTGTCGGACGACGTGCCGTTGTTCGTCGAGAGCCTGCGCGAGCTGCCGGCCGAGTACCCGGCGAGCCTCGAGGGCGAGGAGCCCGGTCCGCTCGTCATGCCGCGCTGACGCGCGCGCGGCGGCGCGCGGACGGCGGGGCGAGCGAAGGCGGTCGGCCGGTTCGGCATCCTGAGGGTGTCGGTCCGGGTGACACTCCTGCGCGAATCGCACGCCGGCCTCGGGCGGACGGCACCGGCCCCCGGCCGGGGGCCCGCCCGGGGTATCGGGTCATCCGACCCGGCCCACCGGTGCCGGAGCCCCAGTGCGGACGGCGGTTGACGGGGCAGGGCACCCCCTGGCTGCCCAAGCCCTTGCGGCGCTGAGGGCTGGTGCGATGGGCCTTGGCCCGGCACATGCATGGGCTCTATGTTGACGGGGCTGTCCACTTCCGCCCTGCGTCGTACCGCACCCATCCTTGGCCGACATCCTGGAGGTCGACCGTTGCGTTCGATTCCCCCGCTCCGCGCGCGCGTCGGCTCGTGGCTGGCGCCGTTGTGGCTCGCGCTGAGCGCACTGCCGAGCGCGGCGATCACGCTGCCCGCCGGCTTCGTGGCCGACAACGCCACTCCCGCCGCGGCGTGGGACACGCCCGTCGCCCTCGCCTTCCTGCCCGACGGCCGCTACCTCGTGGCCGAGAAGCGCGGCGTGGTGTGGATGGTCACCAACGGCGTCAAGAGCGCGACGCCGCTGTGGGACCGCCGGAACGAGGTGCTCGACGTCAACGACCGCGGGCTGCTCGACATCGCGGTGCACCCGGACTACCTGCAGAACCACCTCGTCTACTTCCTCTACACGGTGGATCCCGACTCCAACGGCGTGGACAACAACGACGAGGCGTGGGGCCGGCTCACGCGCTATCAGGTGGGCTTCACCGACAGTTCCACGGTGGTGCCCTCGTCGCGCACCATCCTGTTCGGGACCAAGTGGTCGGACGGTCCGCTGTCGGCCTCGCCCTCGCACACGATCGGCTCGGTCCGGTTCGGCAACGACAAGACGCTCATCGTCACCACCGGCGACGGCGCCAACTTCGACCAGGTGGATCCGGGCGGCCTCGACCCCAGCGCGTTCCTGCCGGGCCGCGTCGCACCGGCCGAGGACATCGGGGCGTATCGCTCGCAGTACATCCACAGCCTCGCGGGCAAGGTGCTGCGCCTCGACCCCGCGACCGGGCTGGGGCTGCCGAGCAATCCCTTCTACGACGGCAATGGCGCCAGCACGCGCTCCAAGGTGTGGGCGTACGGCATCCGCAACTCGTTCCGCTTCGGCATCCGCCCGGGCACGGGCAGCCCGAACCCCGCGGCCGGCAAGCCCGGCCACATCCACATGGGCGAGGTGGGCTGGTACACGCGTGACGAGTTCAACGTCTCGCGCGTGGGCGGCGAGAACTTCGGCTGGCCCTGCCTCGAGGGTCCGCTGCCGACAGTGCAGTACAGCGGCCTGCCGCAGAACCAGCGGCGGCTGTGCGACTCGCTCGGCACCGGCACCAATCCCGCCGGCGTCTTCTCCGCGCCGCTGATGTACTTCCATCACAGTGCGCCGTCGCTGTCGTTCCCGCAGGGCACCATCGGCAACACGTCGGTCGGCGGTCCGTTCTACACCGGCACGCAGTACCCGGTCGCCTACCATGGCCGCAATTTCGTCGCCGACTTCGGACAGGGCTGGATCAAGGCGGTGAGCGTGGACACGAACGGCGTGTTCAACGACCTCATCGACTTCGCCACCCAGGCCGACGGGCCCGTGGACCTCGAGGTGCACCCGCTGACCGGCGACCTGCACTACATCTCCATCTACACGGGCGAGATCCGCCGCATCCGCTTCGCCGGCGGCGGCGGGGGCAACTCGCCGCCGGTCGCCCGGGCGTCCGCCACCCCCAACATCGGCGTGGCGCCGCTCGAGGTCACGCTATCGAGCGCCGGCACCAGCGACGTGGACGGCGACTCGCTGGCCTACAGCTGGGACTTCGGCGACGGCTCGGGCTCGCCCACGCCCGGCGCCACGCACACCTACACGCTGCCCGGCGACTACATGGCCCGGCTCACCGTGGACGACGGACAGGGCGGCATCGGCCGCGACAGCGTGCTCATCTCGGTGGCCTCGACGTCGCAGTTCCCCACCACCGGCGTGCTCGATGACTTCGAGCGCCAGAACGGCGCCATCGGCGGCGCCTGGGTGGGCGACGTGACCGGACTGCAGATCGCGAGCGGGCACCTCACGCAGGTGTCGCTGACCTCCTCCGGCGTGCTGAGCACGCCGATCCTGGGCGGCGACCAGGAGGCGTGGCTCGACCTCACGCAGGTCACGCCATCGGCGCCCGAGCACAACCTGATGCTCAAGCTGCAGGGCACGGTCTGGAGCGACGGCCACATCGAGGTGCGCTACGACGGCCAGGCGGGCAACGTGAAGGTCAGCACCTACTCGCCCTCGCAGGGCTGGGTGCAGCGCGGCGGGCCGTTCCCGGCCACGCTGCAGAACGGGGACGTGTTCGGCGCCCGCGCGCTCGCCAACGGGCTCGTCGTGGTGTTCCGCAACGGCGTCTCGATCGGTTCCTGCAGCGTCAGCGGCTGGCCGTTCGCCACGCAGGGCGGCCGCGTCGGCATCACGCTCACGAGCGCCTCGGCGACCCGCATCGAGGCGTTCGGCGGCGGCAACTACAACCCGGCCGTCAACACCCCGCCCACCGTGAGCATCCTGCGCCCGGACACCACCTGGGTGGTGGCGGGCGACACGCTTCACCTGGCCTGCAGCGCCACCGACGCCCAGCAGTCGCCCGCCTCGCTCACCTACCGCTGGGATGTGGACCTGATGCACAACAACCATGTCCACCCGAGCGTCTACACGAGTGCCGCCGCCACCGGCGAGTACGAGGTCGAGGACCACGACGACGGCACCGGCGTGTGGCTCCAGATCCGCGTGCGCGTCACCGACAGCGGCAACCTGAGCGCGCGCGACACCGTGCGCGCCTACCCCGAGATCGACCTCGCGCCGCGCGGACTCGCGGTCTCACCCGCCGCGCCCGCCGCAGGGCAACCGGCGCTGGCGCGGTTCTTCCTGACCAACGACGGGCGCATGAAGGCGCACCGCTCCAAGTGGCGGCTGCTGCTCGATGGCGCCAGCATCGCCGAGGCCGACACCGTCGTGAACGCCATGGACAGCGTGCTGGTCGAGGTGCCGCTGCCGGCGCTCGCGATCGGGCCGCACACCCTGCGCGCCGTGGCCGACACGCTGGGCGTCGTCGTCGAGCCCGACGAGGCGGACAACGCCGCGATGCTCGGGTTCCCGGTCACCAACACCGCGCCGACCGTGGCCATCGCGGTGCGCGACACCTTCTGGGTGGCGCCGGGGGACACCGTCGAGTTGTCGGCGGTGGTCAGTGACCCGCAGCAGCCCGACTCGACCCTGATCCACGCCTGGCGCATCGACCGTCACTATGACGCGGTGGACACGGCGGTGTTCGTGAGCAGCGCTCGTGCGCCGGTGTTCGTGGTGCCGGAGGCCACCGACAGCCTGACCACGCGCTACGTCATCCGGCTGCGCGTCACGGACGCCGAGGGCGCCAGCGCCACCGACTCGGTGACGGCGTTCGCCGAGATCGAGCTCTCGCCACAGGCGTTCGCCATCTGGCCGCTGACGCCGAGCGACGTCGTACCGCTTCAGGTGCGCTTCGATCTGACCAACCGCGGCCGGTCCCCGGCGCCGCCGAGCCGCTGGCGGCTGCTGCTCGACGGCGCGCTGGCCGCCGAAGGCGACACGCTCGTCGGCCGGGACGACAGCGTGCGCGTCACGGTCACGCTCCCGCCGCTCTCGCTCGGCCCCCACACGCTGCGCGTCGCCGTGGACACGCTCGGCGCGCTGTTCGAAGGCGACGAGACCGACAATGCCGCCTTCCTGTCGTTCACCGTGGTCGAGGCCGTGGTCTCGGCCGGCGGGCGTCCGGGCGTGCTTTCGCTGTCGGCGCCGCGCCCCAATCCGGCGCGCGGAGACGTGGCGCTGGCGCTCGACCTGCCGCGCGAGACCGAGGTGGAGTGGTCGGTCGCCGACATCCAGGGCCGCGTCGTCTGGAGCGAACCGCTGCGGCGCTACGCGCCCGGCTCGTGGATGCTGCGCTGGACCGGCCGGGATGCCGGCGGCGCCCGCCTGGCGCCCGGGCTCTACCTGGCGCGCGTGCGCGCGGGCGCGGAGGTGCTGACACGGCGGTTGGTCACCATCCAGTGAGCCGGCGCCTCCGGCTGCTGTGCGCGGCGGCGTCGCTGTCGGCGGCCCTGGCCGCTCCCGCCCGCGCCATCCCCATCGCCGCCGGCGGCTTCGTGGTGGAGGACGCCGTGCCCGGCTCGCAGATCGAGGCGCCGGTGGCGCTCGCGTTCACGCCCGACGGCCGCCTTCTGGTCGCCGACGTGCCCGGCCGCATCTGGGTGATCCAGAACGGCGTGCAGTCCCCGGTGCCGATGTGGTCGGGCGAGCAGGAGGTGCTCAGTTCGGGCGACCGCGGCCTGCTCGGCCTGGCGCTCGACCCGGACTTCGCGCAGAACGGGTACGTCTACGTGCTCTACACCGCCGATCCGGACTCGAACGGTGTGGACGACGACGACGACGCGTTCGGGCGGCTGGCTCGATTCACGGTGAGCGCCTCGGACCCCAACCGGCTCGACCCGGCCAGCCGCGTCATCCTGCTGGGTCGCAGCTGGAACGACGGCTTCCCGAGCGGCAGCGACACGCACACGGTCGGCAGCCTGCGCTTCGCCGCCGATGGCACGCTGCTGATCTCCTGTGGCGACGGGGCGCAGTGGCAGGGCGCCGATGCGGGCGGCCGCGATTCCGGGCTGTTCCTGCCGGGCCGCGTGGACCCGGTGCAGGACATCGGCGCGTTCCGCGCCCACCTGCTCCAGAGTCCGTGCGGCAAGGTGCTGCGCGTGGATCCCGCCACCGGTCTCGGGCTGCCGAGCAATCCGTTCTGGGATGGCGACCCGGACTCCTGGCCGTCGCGCATCTGGGTGCGCGGGCTGCGAAATCCGTTCCGCTTCCACGTGCGTCCGGGCACCGGCGCCACCGATCCGGCGGCCGGCGATCCCGGCACGCTGTTCATCGGGGACGTCGGCTGGGAGACGTGGGAGGAACTCGACGTGGCCGAGACCGGCGGCGCCGACTTCGGCTGGCCGTGCCGCGAGGGACTGGCGGTGAACACGCCCTACACCGGCCTCGCGCCGCCCGGCATGAGCTGCGCCGCGCTGTCGGTGCCGCCGACGCTCCGCTTCAGCCATGCCGTCGCCGACAGCAGTTCGCCGCCGGGGCTGCGCGGCAACTCGATCACCGGCGGCCTGTTCTACGACCACACCCAGTTCCCGGAGGTGTGGCGCGGACGCTACTTCGTCGCCGACTTCTACCGCGGCTGGATCGCCGCCGCCGGCTTCGATGCGGCCAACACCCTCACCAGCTGGACGCCGTTCGCGAGCGACATGCGCGGGCCGGTGGATCTCGCGATCGAGCCGGCCACGGGGTGGCTGTACGTCGCCTGCATCTTCGACGACCGCATCCGGCGCATCCGTTACGCGCCGGTCGCCGGGGTCCCGCCGCCAGCCGCCCGGCTGGCGCTGTCGCGCCCGCGCCCGGAGCCGTCGAGTGCCGAGGTCGAATGGACCCTCGATGCGCCCGCCGCCGGCGAGGCGCGCTTCGAGGTGATGGACGTCACGGGCCGCCGCCTGCACGGGCGCGGCCTCGTCCTGTCCGCCGGCGGCAACCGGCTGGCGTGGGACGGCCGCGAGCCGGGCGGCGCCGCGGCGGCGCCCGGGGTGTACCTGGCGCGCGTGCAGACCGCCGATGGGGCCGTGGTGGCGCGGCGTTTCGTGCGCCGTTAACCCGCCCCCGCCGGGTGCCGAAACCCCGGGGGATGCTCTGGAAGACCCGCACCCTCTCGGTGGCCCTGTCGCTGCTGGCGGTGGCGGTGGACCCGGCCATCGCGGCGCCCGCGCGGCCCGCGGCCGCCGCCGCGTCCACGGCGCCCTCGCTGGCGCTGCTGCCGTTCGCCGACCGCACCGACGGCCACTGGTGGCTGTGGACCGGGTGCAGCGCGGGCGAGGCGGTTTCGAGCCTGCTCGCCGACTCGCTCAGCCGCCGCCACGGCTGGGTCATCGCCGACACGGCGCGCATCACCGCGAGCGCCTCGGCACGGCAGTGGCCGGTCGCGGCGCTGGACGACGACCGTGCCGCGGAGCTCGCCCGCGAGGCGGGCGCCGAGTGGGTGGTGACGGGCACGGTCACGGCGCTGGGCGTGGTGCGGCCGGAGCCCGACGCCTCGCGCCGCCGCTGGGGCCTGCCGCCCAAGCGCCGCACCGAGACCGCGCGCGTCGCGCTCGAGCTGCGCGTGCTGGATGCCGCCAGCGGTTCCGTGCGCCGCAGTGAGCTCATCGTGCGCGAACGCCTCATGAACGGCGCGAGCTCGGCGCACGGCAGCGGACGCGAGAGCGTGCCCGCGGGGGTGCGCGGCACCCCGCTGGGCGAGGCGCTGGGCGAGGTGGTGAGCGCCGCGGCCGCCGTGCTGGAGCAGGAGCGGCGTGCGCACTGGAGCGCGCGCGTGCTGCGCCGCATGCGCTACGGACTCGTCGAGCTCGACATCGGCCGCGCCGCGGGGCTCGTGCGCGGGGACCGGCTGACGGTGTGGCGCACCGGTCTCATGGAGCTCGACCCGGCCACCGGCGCGATCAGCGGCGGACTCGACGAGATCGCCGCCGAACTCGTGGCC
>CAZMQP010000127.1:0-7005 GCA_964568385.1 uncultured bacterium | reverse complement strand
AGAGCGAGGCGCGGATGTGCCCGACGTGCGGCTTGTTCTGCACGGTCATGCCGCACACGTACATGGTCGCCCGGCCGGGTGTGACCGGCACGAACTCGCGCTTCTCGCGGGTCAGCGTGTCGTAGATGCGAAGCGGCAACGCGGTCTCCCCCGGCTCAGCGCACGAGTCGTGCGACCGTCTTCTGGTCGAGCCGCTTGACCACGGCCACCATGAGCTGGATCAGCTGCTCGATGTCGCGCCGGTCCACGATGCTCACATGGCTGTGGATGTAGCGCGCGGCCACGCCCATGGAGATGCTGGGCACGCCCTCGCGGCTCATGTGGATGCGGCCGGCGTCGGTGCCACCGCGCTCCACGGACTCGAACTGGAGCGGCATCTTGAGCTTGGCGGCCGTCTCGACGACCAGGTCGAGCAGGCCGCGATTCGGGATGGAGGTGGCGTCGTAGACCACGACCAGCGGTCCGCCCCCCAGCTTCTCATCGCCCTCGGTGCCGGGCGTGTCGTGCGCGATGCCGACGTCGATCGCGAAGCCCACGTCGGGGTTGGTCTTCCACGCCGACGTCTGCGCGCCGCGCAGCCCCACCTCCTCCTGCACGGTGGCCACGGCGAGCAGCGTGTTGGGGTGCTTCTGCCCCTGCAGGCGCTTGGCGACCTCGGCGGCGACCGCACACCCCATGCGGTTGTCCCATGCCTTGGCGAGCAGCAGGTTGGGATTGGCCATCACGGTGAACTTGGAGTCGGGCACGATCGGATCGCCGGGGCGGATGTCGAGCTTCTTCTTCACATCCCAGTCGCTCGCGGCGCCCACGTCGATGTACATGTCCTTGATCTCGAGCACCTTCTTGCGGTCCTCGTCGCGCAGCTCGTGCGGCGGCTTGCTGCCCACCACGCCGAGCACGTCGCCCTTGCGCGTCTTGATGATGAGCCGCTGCCCGAGCACGACATGGCCCCACCATCCGCCGAGCGGCAGGAACTTGATGTAGCCCTCCTTGGAGACCGACTTCACCATGAAGCCCACCTCGTCGAGGTGGCCGGCGAGCATGATGCGCGGGCCCTTGGGGTCGCCCACCTTCTCGCAGATGAAGCTGCCGAGGCGGTCGCGCGAGTGCTTGCCGACGCCGGCGAGGTGCTTGGACATCACCTGGGCGACGTCGCCCTCGAAGCCGGGCACACCGTGCGCATCGACGAGTTCCTGGTAGAAGCGAAGGGAGCGGTCCATGGATTCGGGTCTCTCCGGAAGGGGGATCAGCGGGATCGGGCGGGCGCCTTGTCCCGGTGGCGGGACTCGGCGAGCGCCAAGTCGAGGATGCGGGCGACGAGTTGGTTGTACGACATGCCCTTGGCCGCGGCGGCCATGGGAACGAGGCTGGTGGGGGTCATGCCCGGGATGGTGTTGACCTCGAGCACGAACGGCTCGTCGCCGTCGTCGAGCATGAGGTCTACGCGCGAGACGCCGCGGCAGCCGAGCGCCTGCGCCGCCTCGGCGGCCAGTTCGCGCACATGCCTGCCGGTGGAGGCGTCGAGGTCGGCGGGGCACGTGTAGTCGGTGGCGCCCTTGGTGTACTTGGCCGTGTAGTCGTAGAAGCCGCTCTTGGGCTCGATCTCGACGATCGGGAAGGCCTCCTCCCCCACGATCGCCACGGTGAGTTCGCGCCCTTCGATGCACTGCTCCACGAGGATCTGGCCCTCGGAGGCGGCGGCCTTCTCGAGCGCCGCGTCGAGTTCGCTCGGATGCCTCACGATGGTGAGTCCGACGGTCGAACCCTCGGCGTTGGGCTTGACCACCAGCGGGTATCCGCCGAGATCGCGCGTCTGGATCGCGCTCGCCGGCACGCCGGCCTCGACCAGCACCCAGTGCGGCGTCGGGATGGCCTCGCGCTCGAACACGCGCTTGCTCATCGCCTTGTCCATCGCAATCGCGCTCGCGAGCACGCCGGAGCCCGTGTACACCTTGCCCGCCAGTTCGAGCGCCGCCTGCACCGTGCCGTCCTCGCCATAGGTGCCGTGCAGTGCGATGAAGACCACGTCGGCCTCCCGCACCGCGTCGGACTGGATCGCCTGCAGCATCGCCGAGAGCGGGAGCTTGCGGATGGCGGCCGCGGGGCGTGCCGCGCTCTCCTCCTCGCCCGCGGGCAGCAGCGCGCCGTCGGCGCCGTCGATCGAGGTGACCTCGTGCCCGAGTTCGCGCAGCGCCTGCGCGACGCCACGCCCCGTGCGCAGCGAGATCTCGCGCTCGCTCGAGCGCCCTCCCATGAGCACCGCGACCTTCATGCATCCTCCCTGTGGGCGTGCGGGGCGGCTCGGAAGGAGCACGCCGGCGCCAGCCCGGAGACGCGATGGCGGCGCGGACCGCGGATTGAACACCGGCGCGCGTGCGGCCGCAAGTGGCGGCGGGGTGCGGCCGAGTCCTCCCTCACCGCCCCCAGACGCGCACGATGAACCAGGTCCCGACGAGGCCCGTGGCCACGATCAGCGCCGTCACCCACCACGCCGGCTGCACGGTCAGCGCCAGCACCACCACGCTGACCGCGATGGCCGACCACATGCCCGTCAGTCCGGTGACGCGGTCGCGGCGGGTGATCACGCCGCCCGGCTCCACGAACCGCGCGTAGGGGCGGAACACGCGATGCGCCAGCAGCCGGGCGCGCAGCCCGGGGCAGCTCCGCGCCAGGAAGAACGAGCCGATCAGCAGGAAGATCGTGGTCGGCAGGCCGGGCACGAACACACCGATGCCGCCCAGGGCGAACGCGAGCAGCCCGAGCGAGATGAACACCCAACGGTGCACCTCGAACAGATCGCGAGTGGCGTGCGCTCGCGGAGGGGGCGGCTTGGAGTCCATGCGGGTGGGTCCTGACAGTGGGGTTCGGGTCCTGGGCTCGGTGGATTCGGCTCGCCCCTGGGGCGGGCGGGGGCGATGTCCGCGCGGCCCGAGCGCCCCATCGGGCACGCTAACTCCCCGGCACCGCGCGGGCAAGCCCGGCGCAACGCACGAAGCGCGCACCGGTCCCCCGGAGCGCGCCCGTGCGCCCGCTCGCTTCCCCCGAAGCTCAGCGGACGACCAACACCTTGCGCGTGTCGCTCGCGAGACCGTGCGAAAGCCGCGCGAAGTAGAACCCGGCGCGGAGCCGCGAAGCATCCAGGGTCACCTGATGCGGGCCCGCGGGCAGCCACTCGCCCTCGAGCAGGCTCGTCACCCGGCGACCCGCCGCATCGAGCAGTTCGAGCCGCACCGGGCCGGCGCTCGGCAATGCGAATCGCAGTGCCGTGCGCGTGCGCACCGGGTTGGGCGCATTCGTGAGCTGGAATCGCGACACCGGCGTGAACCCCGGCGCATCGAGCATGCTGGGCACGAAGAACGCGGCGAGTCCGACGTTGCCGAGCCCGCCCACCGTGGCGAACGCGCCGCCGGCGTAGAGCGTGTTGCCGTGCGTGGAGAGCTCGTAGACCTCGTTGCCGGCATTGGCGTTCCACAGGAACGAGGCGGCGCCGCCCGGCTCGATCAGCGCGAGGCGGTTGCGGCTCTGGCCGCCGATGAACGTGAACGCGCCGCCCACGTAGAGTTCGCTGCCGAAGGTGGCCAGTGCGTACACCGTGCTGTTGGCGTCGGGGTTCCACGAGGTCGCGTTGCCGGTCACGGCGTCGAGTGCGGCGATGCGATTGCGGCTCTGGCCGCCGATGCTGGTGAACTGGCCGCCCGCGTAGACGTTCGAGCCCGCGAGCGCGAGCGCGTACACGGTGGCGTTGGCATTGGGGTTCCAGATGGTGGCGAGCGCGGTGCCGCGATCGAGTTCGGCGATCCCCACTCGCGTCTGGCCGCCGATGACGCCGAACGTGCCGCCCGCGTAGACGGAGGCGCTGGTCAGCTCGATCGCGTACACCTGCTGGTTGGCGTTGGGGTTCCAGCCGGTCGCGGCGCCGGTCGCGGCGTCCAGTTCGGCGATGCGGTTGCGCGCCTGGCCGCAGATGCTGGTGAACGCGCCGCCCACTAAGAGCGAGGCGCCGTCCAGCCGCAGCTCGTACACGTGGCAGTTGGCGATGGGGTTCCAGGGCGTCGCGAGTCCGGTCACGGCATCCAGCGCCGCGATGCGATTGCGCACCTGGCCGCCGACGCTGGTGAAGGCGCCGCCCGCATACACGAGGCCGCCGCTCACCACGAGGTCGTTGACCTGGCCGTTGGCATTGGGGTTCCAGTCGGTTGGCGCGCCGGTCAGGGCGTTCAGCGCCATGAGGCGGTTGCGCAGCTTGAGCCCGATGGTGGTGAAGCCGCCGCCCGCGTAGATGCGCGAACCCGACTGCGCCAGCGCGTAGACGAAGTCGTTGGCGAACGGGTCCCACGCGGTGGCGCTGCCGGTGCCCAGGTCGAGCTCGGCGATGCGGTTGCGGGTCTGCCCCGCGATCGCCGTGAACTCGCCGCCCACACGCAGCGTGGACCCGGTGAGCATCAGCACGTAGACCACGTTGTTCGAGTTGGGATTCCACGGCGTCGCCAGCCCGGTCGCGGCATCGAGCGCCGCGACGCGATTGCGGATCTGGCCGCCGATGCTGCCGAAGGCGCCCCCCGCGTACACGAGGCCGCCCGTGTGCTGGATCGAGTAGACGGCGTTGTTGGAGTTGGGGTTCCACGCGGTGGCGGCGCCGGTCGTGAGATCGATCTCGGCGATGCGGTTGCGCGGCTGGCCGCCGATGCTGGTGAAGATGCCGCCGGCGTAGAGCGTGGCGCCGTTGAGCGACAGCGCCCGCACGGTGCCGACCGAGTTGGGATTCCAGCTGGTGGCGAGCGCGGTGGTCAGGTCGAGCTGCGCGATGCCGCTGCGCGTCTGGCCGCCGATGCTCGTGAAGGCGCCGCCCGCGTAGAGCGACGCACCGTCGAACTCGAGCGCGTAGACGAGGTTGTTGGCGTTGGGGTTCCAGGTGAACACGGCGAGCCCGGTGGCGGCATCGAGCGCGGCGATGCGGTTGCGGGTCTGGCCGCCCACGAACGTGAATGCACCGCCCGCGAACACCGTGCCGCCGCTCGCGACGAGCGTGTACACCTCGTTGTTGGCCTGCGGGTTCCACGCCGAGATCGTGCCGTCGGCGAGCACGTGCGCCAGGTGCGTGCGCGCGAGGGAACCGACGGAGGTGAAGTTGCCGCCGATGTACCAGCCGCCGGCGCCGTCGGGCGCCGAGGCGTACACGATGCCGTTGACGCGCGGGAACGGCGAGACCGGGATGCCGGAGGGGGCATCGAGCGCCGCGCCGCCGCCCGTGAGCGGATAGGTCTGCGTGAACGTGCCGCCCACGTAGATCGTGTTGCCCGCGCGGGTGATCGCGGTGACGGCGGCGTTGGTGACCCACAGCGTGGTGTCGGGGCGCTGGGCGTGCGCCGAGACGGGGATGAGCGACTGCGACACCGTGAGACCGAGCAGCGCCGCGAGCACGGCGCGGAGGCCGCGGGCGGGCGCGAGCATCGAGGCGAGATGGACCCGTGACATGGCCGCTCCTACGAATGGGGTGTCAGGTTCCCGGCTGCCGCAGGGCCCTCGAGGGTGCGGGGCGCGACGACGGCACGGGGCGTCTGACTCCCTTTGCGCAGAAGCGGCGGCGGGACCGTCAGGGGGAGGGCGCGGGACGCCGGTTCAGTCCCACCGCACACTCCCGGGGCTTCTCGCGGTCAGCCCCCCCCGTCCACCAGCGCCACGGCCATGGCGGCCAGCCCCTCGCGGCGGCCGAGCGCGCCCAGCTGCTCGTTGGTGGTCGCCTTCACCGACACCTGCCCGGGCGCGATGCCGAGCGCCTCGGCGATGCGCTCGCACATGGCCGCCCGGTGCGGCGCGATGCGCGGCGCCTCGGCCACCAGCATGGCGTCCACATTCGACACGGTGGCGTTCGCCTCGCGCAGCCTGGCCGCGATGCGGCGCAGCAGGTCCAGGCTCGAGGCGTCCTTCCACTGGGGATCGCCGGGCGGGAAGTGCGTGCCGAGGTCGCCCAGCGAGGCGGCGCCGAGCAGCGCGTCGCCGATCGCGTGCAGCACCACGTCGGCGTCGCTGTGCCCCATGAGCCCCCACTCGGACTCGATCCGCACGCCGCCCAGCACCAGCGGCCGTCCGGGCACGATGCGATGGATGTCGTAGCCCATGCCGATCCGCAGACTCATTCGCCCTCCGTGCGCGCGGGCTCACCCTGCAGCCAGCGCTCGACCAGGGCCAGGTCGGCCGAGGTGGTGATCTTGAGGTTCGGGGTGGTGCTCTCCACGACGCGCACGGTGTGACCGAGCGCCTCGAGGATGGCGGCGTCGTCGGTGGCGGCCTCGCGCGCCACCGAGTGGGCCCGCTCGAGCCACTCGCGGCGGAACACCTGCGGCGTCTGCGCGGCCCAAAGTCCCGCGCGCGCCACCGTGGCGCGGATGGTGGCGCCCTCGACCTGCTTGAGCGTGTCGGCCACCGGGACGGCGGCGATCGCCGCTCCGTGCGCCCTCGCCTCGGCCACGCAGCGCGCGATCAGCGACGGCGTCACCAGCGCGCGCGCCGAGTCGTGCACGGCCACGAGGTCGCACTCGGGCGGCATCGCCGCGAGCCCCCGGGCCACCGAATGCTGGCGCTCCGCGCCGCCCTCGACCCACGCCGCCACCTTCCTCGAGGACAGCCCGCTCGCCGAGAGCAGGTCGCGGAGCGAGCGCACCGGGCCCACCACCACGAGCGTGTCCACCTCGGCGCAGCGCTCGAACGCCTCGAGGCTCCATGCGAACAGCGGGCGGCCCGCCAGCGGCACGAGCGCCTTGGGCAGGTCCGCGCCGAGCCGCGTGCCGGCGCCGGCGCAGAGCAGGATGGCGCCGGTGCTCATGCCACCTCGGTCACGCGGCCGCCGGTCATGGCGACCAGTTCGGCGGGCTCGAGCCGGAAGAGCGAGTTGGGGTGGCCCGCGGCCGCCCACAGGCCGGAGAGGGCCATGAGGTCGCGGTCGATGAGCGTCACCATCTCGGTGGCGTGCCCGAGCGGCGGGATGCCGCCGATCGCGAAGCCGGT
>CAZMQP010000126.1:4622-7036 GCA_964568385.1 uncultured bacterium | reverse complement strand
CCCGCGTGTCGGTGTGCAGCACGGCGTCGTTGACCTGGTAGGGGAACGCGGACAGCACCTCGCGCTCGAGCGGCGAGGGCTCGGCCAGCATCGCCAGCGCCTGGTCCGCGTGGCAGGCCAGCACCACCTCGTCGAACACGGCGGCGTCGCCGTCCCACGCCACGCGCACGCCGCCGGCGATCCGCCGCACCTCGCGCACCGGCGTGCGCAGGCGGATGCGGCCGGCGAACGGCGCCGTCAGGCGCTCCACGTAGCGCCGCGAGCCGCCCTTCACCACGCGCCACTGCAGCTGGCGCGAGGGGGGCTCGAGCAGGCCGTGGTTGCGGAAGAAGCGCACGAAGAAGGCGGCGGGGAAGCCGGCCATGGACCGCTCGCTCGCCGACCAGATGGCCGCGCCCATCGGCAGCAGGTAGGCGTCGCGGAAGAGCGGCGAGAAGCGCTCGCCCGCCACGAGTTCGCCCAGCGTCGCGTCGCGGTAGCCGCCCTCGACCCAGGCCACGGCGTGGCGGTTGAACCGCACGATGTCGGAGAGCATGCGCAGGAAGGCGGGGTTCAGCAGATTGCGCCGCTGGGCGAACACCGCGTCGAGGGACTCGCCGCCGTACTCGAGCCCCGAGATCCGGTCGCAGACGCTGAAGCCCATGGACGAGGGCTGCGTCTCGATCCCGAGGCGCGCGAGCTCGCGCGTGAACTCGGGGTAGGTGGTCTCGTTGTAGACCACGAACCCGGTGTCCACGTCCACCGGACCTGCGGCGGTCTCCACGCGCTCCGTGCGCGTGTGGCCGCCGGCATGTGCCGCGGCCTCGAACACGGTCACGTCATGGGTGGGATGGAGGCGGGACGCGGCGGAGAGACCCGCGACGCCCGCGCCGACGACGGCGACCTTCATCGTGCGCTGCTCCAGGCTGAGGGGACGGCCGACCCGGCCCGAGGGCCGAGCATGTCACTTCTGGGATGCCCCTGCGCGGCCGGCGGTTCGGGCCGAGGGGCGCGGCCGGCGGCGCGTTCCGGGCGCGAAGGCGGGCTTGGGCGGGCGGGCCGCGCAGGCTAGAGTCCGGCCCCTGTGCACCGGGTCGAGGGCCCCGCCCTCGCGTCCCCACGCCGCCCCCGGAGGAATCGCCATGTCATCCGAATCCCCGCTCGCACGGCTGCTTCCCCTGACCGGCCGCTGGCGCGGCCTCTCGCGCGTGTGGTTCGAGCCCGGGGTGCTCGCCGACGAGAGCCCGGTCGAACTCGAGGTGGTCCCGCGCCTCGGCGACCGGCTGCTGCAGTTCGGCTACCGGACGTCGCTGCAGGGCAAGCCGGTCGAGGGCCAGCTCATCGTGGGCCACTATCCCGGCCGCAAGCGCTGGGAGGCGCACCTGATCGACTCGTTCCACATGGGGCGCGGGCAGCTGTTCTGCACCGGCGACGCCACCGCCTCCGGGTTCAGCGTGCTCGGACACTACCCCGACGGCCAGGACGGTCCCGACTGGGGCTGGCGCATCGAACTCACGCTCGGCGGCCCCGGGGACTTCACGCTGTGCGCGTTCAACGTGATGCCCTCGGGCGAGGAGGCGAAGGCCACGGAGATGGCCCTCGAGCGCCAGCCGTGAGCCGCCCCCAGGCGCCGCCGCGCGTTCGGGGGCCGGCGTGAGCCGCACGCGGACGTACGCCATCTCGGGCGTCGTGATGCTCGCGCTCGACCTGCTGTGGCTGGGCGTCATCGCCCCGCCCTTCTACCAGCGCTTCATCGGGCCGCTGATGCGGCCGCAGCCCGACCTGGTCGCCGCGACGCTCTTCTATCTCATCTACGTGGTCGGCGTGAACGAGTTCGTGCTGCACGCACTGCCCCGCGGCACCCCCACCCGGCAGGCGGCGCTGCGCGGCGCGCTGTTCGGATTCGTCGCCTACGCCACGTTCGACCTCACCGCGCAGGCGGTGCTGCGCGGCTGGTCGCCGGTGGTGACGCTCGTGGACATGGCATGGGGCACCGCGCTCACGGCCACCGTCGCCGGCGTGACCCAGCGCCTGAGCGGGCGCGCGCGCGCCATCGGACCGCGGTGAGCCGGCCGGGATTCGTGCCGCTCTCGGGCCACCGCGACCGCCCGGACGAGGAGATCGTGCGGCGGGCCGAGTCGTTCCTCGAGGAGGTGCGCCGCCGCCGCAGCGTGCGCGCGTTCTCGCCGCGGCCGGTGCCGCGTGCCGTGCTCGAGCACGCGCTGCTCGCCGCCGGCACGGCGCCCAACGGCGCCAACCTGCAGCCGTGGCGGTTCGTCGTGGTGGGCGACCCCGAGGTCAAGCGCCGCATCCGCGAGGAGGCCGAGCGCGAGGAGCGGGAGTTCTACCTGCACAAGGCGCCGCCCGAGTGGCTCGAGGCGCTCGCGCCGCTCGGCACCGACGAGCACAAGCCCTTCCTCGAGACCGCGCCGTGG
>CAZMQP010000126.1:0-4612 GCA_964568385.1 uncultured bacterium | reverse complement strand
AGTCGGTGGGCATCGCGACCGGCATCCTGATCACGGCGCTGCATCATGCGGGGCTCGCCACCCTCACGCACACGCCGAGCCCGATGGGATTCCTCAACACGGTGCTGGGCCGGCCGGCCCACGAGCGGCCGTTCCTGCTGCTCGTGGTCGGGCATCCCGATCCCGGCGCCGAGGTGCCCGACATCCGCAAGAAGCCGCTCGAGGACATCGCCACGTTTCTCTGACGCACGGCGGCCGCCGCCGTCCGGGCGGGCCGGCCCCGAGCGTTCCCGGGAGAGCCATGCGCACACTGAAGCACCTGTTCGAGAAGAACAGCGACTGGGCGCACGAGATGGTGGCCCACCAGCCCGACTTCTTCGCCCGGCTGTCGCGGCAGCAGTCGCCGCAGTACCTGTGGATCGGCTGCTCCGACAGCCGCGTGCCGGCCAACCAGATCGTCGGCCTGGCGCCGGGCGAGATGTTCGTGCACCGCAACGTCGCCAACGTGGTGGTGGAGGACGACCCCAACTGCCTGGCGGTGATCCAGTTCGCGGTCGAGGTGCTGAAGGTGGGCCACATCATCGTGTGCGGGCACTACGGCTGCGGCGGCGTGCCCTCCGGGCCCCGGAGCCCCCGGCCGGGAGCGGTGGGCCGATGGGTGGGTCACGTGCAGGACGTGCAGGAGAAGCACCGTGCGCAACTCGACGCGCTCCCCGACGAGAAGCGCCGGCACGACCGCCTGTGCGAGCTGAACGTCATCGAGCAGACGGTGCACGTCAGCCGCACGAGCGTGGTGCGCGAGGCGTGGGCGCGCGGACAGCGGGTCAACCTGCACGGCTGGATCTACGGGATCGAGGACGGACTGCTGCGCGACCTCGGCATGTGCCTGTCGAGCGAGACCGAACTGCGGGACTGCTACGAGCAGGCGGTGGCCGCCCCGGTGCGCCGGTGACGCGCGGCGCCGCCGCGAGGTGAGAGGAGCCGCATGGATCCCGAAGCTGTGGTGCAGGAGCAGCTCGAGGCCTACAACGCACACGATCTCGACCGCTTCGTCGCGGTCTACCATGACGACATCCGCGTCCATCGGCTTCCCGCGAGCGAGCCCGTGCTGTCGGGCAAGGCGGCGTTCCGCGCGCACTACGCCGCGCACCGCTTCACGCTGCCGGACTTGCACGCCGAGGTCGTGAGTCGCATCGTGATGGGCGACAAGGTCGTCGACCACGAACGCGTGACCGGCCTCGGGGACGCGCCGCGCGAGGTGGTGGCCGTCTACCAGGTGGCCGAGGGGCTCATCCGCACCGTCTGGTTCTTCTCGCCCGCCTGAGCACGGTCACCTCGAGGATCCGCGCGCGCCGGCCCGAGGTCGGCGCACGGCCCGAGGCGAGGAGGCGTCCATGGTGCTCCGGCTCCTGTCGATCGTGGCCGCGGCGGCCGTCGTGCTCGGCGCCCTCGCGGTGGCGGTGGGCGCGCTGGTCTGGCGCGGTCGCACGAAGGCGCTGCGCGCCGGCCTCGAGGCCGCGCGACTCCCGCCGGCCGGCGCACGCCACGACGCGCGCGAGCTCGAGGGTCTGCCCGCACCCGTCCAGCGCTTCTTCCGCACGGCGCTCCGGCACGGGCAGCCGATGGTGGCCGCCGCCGACCTCGAGCACAGCGGCCTCTTCAACGCCTCGACCGGCGCCGAGCGCTGGCGGCCGTTCACCTCCACCCAGCGGGTCGTGACGCGGCCGCCCGGGTTCGACTGGGACGGCCGCATCGCCATGGCGCCGGGGCTCACGGTGCGGGTGCACGACGCCTATGTCGCGGGCGAGGGGGTGCTGCACGCCTCGTTGCTGGGGCTGATCACGGTGGCCGACGAGCGCGGCCGCGGCGAACTCGCACGCGGCGAGCTGATGCGCTACCTGGCCGAGGCGGCCTGGTACCCGACCGCGCTGCTGCCGAGCCAGGGCGTGCGCTGGGAGGCCGCGGGCGAGCACGCCGCGTGGGCGACGCTCACCGATGGCGGAGTGAGCGCGCGGCTGCGGTTCCACTTCGGCCCCGACGGGCTGATCGACACCGTGTGGGCCGAGGCGCGGGGGCGCAGCGTGGACGGGGCCATCGTACCGACGCCGTGGCAGGGGCGATTCTGGAATCCCGAGTCGCGAGGCGGCATGCAGGTGCCGCTGGATGGCGAGGTGGGCTGGGTGCTGCCCGCAGGCGTCCAGCCCTACTGGCGGGGGCGCGTCACCGCGATCCGGCACACGTTCGCGAAGTGAGCGCGCATGCCGGGTGCGCTCACCCGGCATGCCGGGCGAAGTGGCCCGAGCCCCGATTGCAGCCCGCCATTGCACGTCTCGCCGCCTGCACAGTCTTGTCGCCGGAAGGTGCAAGCGCGCGCGCAAGTCGTTGTCCCGAGAATCGATGGCGCCGCGAGGCCGCGCGCTTCCCCACGGCATGCCGCATGCGGAGGACCTAGGTGGAGCGAGGCGCGGTGAGGCCGGGGTCAGTCCAGTCCCCGGTGCCGCACTCGCCGGTCGCAGGTCCACCTGGAGGTCCGAATGCGCAGGCGGCAGTGGAGCCGGAGCATCATCCCCCTCGGCGTCCTGGCCATGGCGATGTGGGGTTGTTCGAGTCTGCCCACGACGCCCGTCCTCGATCCCCAACCGAACTTCGTGAAGGTGCCGCTGCCTCCGGGCGGTGCGCTGTCCGCTTCCGAGGAGACCCCCTCCGAGGTCTCGGGCGAGATCGACGGCGCGCTCGGCGGCACCCTGACCCACGGCCGCTTCCAGCTCGTCGTGCCGCCCGGCGCGTTCTCGGGGGTGGCCACGCTGACCATCCGCATGCCCGACCCGGCCGAGATGCGCTGCGAGCTCCACATCACACCCGAGGAGGCGAACCAGTTCGCCGTGCCGGTCCAGCTGGTCGCCGACTGCAGCGGCGCCGAGGGCGTGGACTTCAGCAAGCTCGAGACCCTGTGGTTCGACGAGTCCGCCGGCGTGTGGGTCCTGGTCCGCGGATCGGCCACCGACGCGGTGGGCGGCCGGATCGTGACGCCGCTCGATCACTTCTCGATCTACGGCATCGTCGAAGGCAAGGCGGGCTGGTAGGCCGGATGAACGCCTCCGGCCTTCCTCTCCGACCTCCGCGCCTGGCGGTGCTCGGCTACGTCACCCTCACGGTGGCGACCGCACTCGTCATGCTGCGACAAGCGGCGCCCGCGAGCCTCGGACCCGACTTCTGGTTCTGGCTGGCCGCGGGTGTGCTCGCCGAGTCGCTGTGGCTGCGATTGCCGCTCGGCGGCGCGACGCTCAGCATGGCGTCCGCGGTCGTGCTGGCGACGGTGCTCATCCTGCCTCCGGGGGATGCCATCGTGGCCACGGCGATCGCGACGCTCATCGCCGAACTGGCGGTGATGCGCAAGCCGCCCGTGCGCGCGGTGTTCAATGCCGGCCAGACCGCGGTCGCGGTCGGCGCCGCCGCATGGGGGTTCGCACGCGTCGGCGCCTGGCGCTCGGCGAGCGCTCCGTCCGAGGGGCTGGACCCGGTGGCCGTCGTGGCCGCTGCGGCCGTGTTCTACGCCGTCAACCGCGCGGCGGTGACCGGGATGATCGCCCTGCATGAGCGCGTCGCCCCCTGGACGGCATGGAGGAAGAGCTTCCAGCATCGCGCCGAGGCGGTGACCACCCTGGCGGCCTTCTCGCTGGGCGCACTCGCCGGCGTGCTGTATGCGGCCGCCGGGCCGTTCCGCGCCATCGGACCGGCGCTGATCTTCGCCGGGTTGTGGCTGCTCTGCCGCTGGGCCCGGACCCGCCTCGCCGAGCGGGCGGCGCGCCTTGCGCGCGCCCAGGCCGCGCGAGACGCGCGGCTCGGCACCGACGAGCGGGCCCCGAGCCGCCTCGCGTCCTGAGCCGGCGCGGTCCGTTGCCGCACGCGGCGACATGCTAGGTTGGCGGGGACGAGCCGCGCGCGATGTCCGCACGGCGGCGAACCCGAGGCGCGCGACGCGCGGGCGAGGAGGGAGCCATGACCGCAACCCAGGAGTTCGAGACCCGTCTCGAGGTGCCGTTCGCCGAGGCGGTCGCGCGCACGCGCGAGGTGCTGAAGGCCGAGGGGTTCGGCATCCTCACCGAGATCGACCTGCAGGCCGCCTTCCGCGACAAGCTGGGGGCCGAGTTCCGCCCCTACGTGATCCTCGGCGCCTGCAATCCGCCGCTCGCCTTCGCGGCGGTCACCGCCGACCCGGCCATCGGGCTCCTGCTTCCCTGCAACGTCTCGGTCGAAGCGGCATCCGAGCAGGCGAGCATCGTGCGCATGACCGACCCCGCCGTGCTGCTCGGCTCCATGAGCGGCACGCCTGCGGCGGAACTCCGCCGGGTGGGCGAGGACGCGCGTTCCCGGCTGCTGCGGGCGATGCGGCAACTGCGCTCCGGCGCCTGAACCGCACCCGACCCCGAGGAGAGCCGCCGATGCCGTCAATCACGCCGCCGGACCGCCGCAGGCTCATCGACCCGCTGCTGGATTTCCTGCGCCTGGAATCGTCGGCGGGCGTGCTGCTGGCCGTGGCGACGGTGCTGGCGCTGGTCGCCGCCAACTCGCCGGCCGCGGCGGCCTACCAGGCCCTGCTCCAGGTGCCGGTGGAGTTCCGCATCGGCTCGTT
>CAZMQP010000125.1:0-7129 GCA_964568385.1 uncultured bacterium | reverse complement strand
GGTGAACGTCAGCGCGAGGATCTGCTCGGGGCGGGCGCGGCCGGAGGCGATGAGCCAGGCGATGCGGCGCGTGACCACCTGCGTCTTGCCGGTGCCGGCGCCGGCCACGATGAGCAGCGGCCCCTCGCCGTGCGTGACCGCGAGACGCTGTTCGTCGTTCAGGCCCTCGAGCGCGGGCTCGCCGGCGCGCGGCGGATCGGCGGCGGTGGTCATGGCGCGACGCTATCACATAGACTCGCGCGATCATGCGCTCCGCTCACGATCCGCGCCGCACCCGGGCCGCCCGGCTCGCGGTCTGCGCGCTCCTCGCCGCGACGGCCTGCGCGCCGACACCCGAGGCGCCCGTGCGCGCCGTGTGGCTGGCCGCCGCGCCGATGCCGGCGTTCGATCCGCACGGCCCGCCCGATCCGCTGCGCGAGGCGCTCGAGCGCGCGCTGTCACGCGGACTCACCGAACTCGACTCGAGCGGCGCGGTGCACGGCGCCCTCGCCGAGCGCTGGGCGTGGTCGGCGGACCGCTGCACGCTCACGTTCACGCTGCGGGAGGGGCTTCGCTTCGCGGACGGCTCGCCGGTCGAAGCCGAGCATGTGCGCGCGTCGCTGCTCGCGGCGCTGGCGCGCACCGACCATCGCCGCGCCGCGCACCTGCTGTCGGCGGTCGTGGGCGCCGAACCCGACCGCCGCCGTCCGGTGCCGCCCGGCGTGCGGGCGCCCGATCCGCGCACCCTGGTGCTGGCGCTCACGCGGCCCGATCCGCGGCTGCCCGCGGCGCTGGCGCTGCCGGGGCTCTCCGCTCCGTGGCGGGGCGGCGCGGCCGAGTGGCCGGAGGCGGACGGCTGCGGCCCGTACCGGGTCGTCCGGGACCAGCCCGGGCGCGCCCTGGTGCTCGCCCGGCGGGAGAGCGGGCTGCCCGTCGAGGCCACGGTGGACACGCTCGAGGTGGGCTTCGTCCTCGGCGCCTCGCGGGCCCGCGACGCCCTGCGGCGGGGAGAGCCGGATGCGCTCTGGCCGCTGCCCCCGGAACTGCTCGGCGGTGATGCGCCAGCGGGCTATCGCACGCGCCAGGCGGCGGCGAACCCACCGCGCCGGTTGATGCTCGTGCTCCGGGCCGATCGCCCGCCGCTCTCGCGGATCGGCCACCGGCAGCGCCTGTCGCGCGCCGTCGAGCCGCGGCTGCTCGCCGCGCGCCTGGGTCACGGCGCCCACCCGGCTCCCGGATGGGTGCCGGGCCTGCCCGCCGCGCCGGGAGTGGGTCCGGGGGCCGGCCGGGTGGGGCTTCGCCGTGCCCCGGTGGCGGAGCGGCCCGGCGCCCCGCGCGGACCCGAGGGCCCCGGATCGTTCCACATCCGCATGGGCTTCGATGCGGATGGCCCGGCGGCCCGCATCGCGGGGGTGCTCGAGGACCGCTGGGCCGAGGACGGCCTCTATGTGGAGCGCGAGCCCCTGCGGGGCGGCCGCTGGGCCCAGCGATCGGGTTCGCGCGAGGGGCCGCATGCGCTGCTGGTCGTGGCGCAGCCGCTGTTCGACGGGGCCGCCGAGGCGCTGGCACCCTTCGCGGAGTCCCCGGCCGGGGTGCCCATGGCGGGCTTCCGCACCGGCTGGCGGCCGCGGGACCTGGCCGCGGCGCTCAGTGGCGGCCGGCCGCTCGATTCGCTGGCCGTGGCCGAGCGCCTCCGGGCCGAGCAGGTGGCCCTCCCGATCGCCGGGCTCGACTGGGTCTGGTTCGAGCGGGAAACGGGGTCACACGCGCGCGTTCACCCACGTTTCGGGTTGGAATACACGGAGTTGCGGCCGTTCGGGGATTCGCGAACCGGGCATTGACCCTGCGGCCTCCGGTTCTCTATCGTCTCTGTGTCGTCTCGGGCCGTTCCGCATCCATGACCGAGGAGTTTCCTCACCCGGGCGCAGGCCGTAGCGCGTTCACCGAGCGGGGGCATCCTTGGCGCCTTCTTCAGCGGCGCTCGTCCACCAGGGAGATCCCCCCATGCGCCAAGTCCTGCTCACGTCGCTCGCCCTCCTCGGCTCGTTCGCGGCCCTTCCGGCCTCGGCGCTGACGCTCGAACGCGAGTTCACCTTCGAGCGCTCCCGTGTGACCGTCGAACGCATCGGCGACCGCACGCTCGTGTCGGCACGCGGTTCGAGCGCCGAGACCGATCCGGGCCGCCCCGACCTGCCGTGGTTCGGCGAACTGGTCGAACTGCCGGCCGGGCAGCGCGTCGTGAGCGTGGAAGTGATCGGCGTGGACACCGAGCCGCTCGCCGAAGCGGCCCGCCTGTCGCCGGCCGTGACGCCGAGGCCGGGCCTCGGGCCCATCCTGCGCTCGGCGCCCGACGCGCGGTTCTTCGAGGGCGCGGGCTTCCAGCCGGCCGAGGTCGTGCGCCTCGGCGAGCAGGGCAGCCTGCGCGGCCGCGCCATCGCCGGTCTGCAGATCGCCGCCGCCCGCTGGCAGCCCGAGAGCGGCCGGCTCGAACGCATCGCCCGCGTGCGCGTCCGCTTCGAACTCGCGCCCGAGACCGGCGACATCGTGCGGCGCGAGCGCATCGTTCCCGAGTGGGAGGACGTGCCGCTCACGCCGCAGCAGCTGCGCGGAGCGAAGATCACCACCTTCCAGGGTCCCGGGCGCGAGGCCGAGCCGTTCCGGCCGCAGCAGATCCCGTCGCTGCTCGGAAGTCCGGTCGCCTACCTGATCATCACCAACGACGCGATGACCCCGACGTTCCAGCAGCTGGCCGACTGGAAGACGCAGTCCGGCGTCCCGGCCGTGGTCCGCTCGATGTCGTTCGTGCGCCAGCAGTATCCCAGCGGTGCCGACGACGCCGAGAAGCTGCGTCTGTTCATCCGCGATGCCTACTCGCGCTGGGGCACCAAGTGGGTCCTGCTCGGCGGCGACACCGACGTGATCCCCGAGCGGCTCGCCCGCACCCTGTTCTACGGCGGCGAGAACATCGCGACCGACCTCTACTACAGCGCGCTCGACGGCAACTGGAACGCCGACGGCGACAGCCTCTTCGGTGAGGGCTACCAGAACTCGCTGGTGCCGGGCGACGCCGCGGACCTCTACCCCGAGGTCTACGTCGGCCGGGCCACGGTCTCGACGGTGGCGGAGGCGCAGGTGTTCGTGAACAAGACCCTGCAGTACATCCGCGCCCCCGTCGGCGATTACGAGCAGAAGATCCTGATGTTCTCCGAGGTGCTGTTCCCGCAGGACTGGAACCCCTCGATGCAGACCTCGCTCGACGGCGCCGAACTCACCGAGGACCTGCTGCCGATCTTCGACCAGGACCCTGGATTCCAGCTGAAGCGGCTCTACGAGAACCACCTCGATCCGCGCTGGCGTCCCGGCTCGCTGCTCGAGACGCGAGCCGGGGTCATCTCGGAGCTGAACGCCGGGAACAACGTCTCCATCCACATCGGGCACGGCTACCGCAACGTCATGTCGGTCGGGGACGCCTCGCTCACCAACGCCGACGCCACGGGGCTCACCAACGGCAACCGGCTCATCAACCTGTACGCCATCAACTGCACCTCGAACGCCATCGACTTCCCGTGCATCGGCGAGGCGTTCATGAAGAACCCCAACGGCGGCACGGTGACCAACGTCGGCTCCACGCGCTTCGACTTCCCGACCTCGGGACGCGTCTACCAGGAGGAGTACTTCCGCCTCTTCGTCGAGGGCAACGTCACCGCGGTGGGCGAACTGCAGGCGCGGCAGAAGCTGCCCTTCATCGCCTTCTCGACCTACGACGGCGTCAATCGCTGGACCCAGATGACCCTGCTGATGCTGGGCGATCCCGAACTGCGGATGTGGCGCCCGGGCATCCAGTCGCTGTCGGTCAGCCACCCGGCGGCCGTGGCGGTGTCCGACTCGCAGGTCGCGGTCACGGTGACGAGCGCCGCGGTGCCGCTTCCCGGCGCCCGCGTGGTCATCTACCGGCCCGGGGACGAATACGTCGTCGCCACCACCGACGGCGCGGGCCAGGCGGTGCTGCCCTTCCGGCCCGACGACCTCGGCACGTTCATGCTCACCGTGACGGCGGCCAACGCGGTGCCCTACCAGGTCTCGGTGCCGATCACCGCCACGGCCGGCATCGCGCTGGCCGACGGCGCCCGCACCATCGACGACGACAACGTGGGAGGGACGGTCGGGGACGGCGACGGCCTCGTGGACGCCGGCGAGACCATCGATCTCCGGATCCCGGTGATCAATCGCGGCGCGGCCACCGCCACCGGCGTGACGGCCACGCTCTCGACCACCGATCCGCTCATCACCGTGAGCGCGCCCTTCATCGTGCACGGCAGCATCACCGGCGGGACCACCTCCAATCCCCCCGCCGCCTTCCGCATCAGCTTCCCTTATGACCTGCCCGACCAGCGCGAGGTGCCGTTCACGCTGCACCTGGCCTCGGGCGGCCAGCGCTGGACGGAGACGTTCCAGATCACGGTGCGGGCTCCGGAACTCTGGCACTACGGCCACACCTACAGCGAGACCGGCGGCACCCCCAACGGCGTGCCGGACGTGGGCGAGTCGGTGTCGTACGGCATCCGGCTGCGCAACAACGGAACGGGCATCGCGCGCGGGGTCAGCGTGCGCCTGCGCAGCTACGACGGCCTCGCCACCGTCACCGACAGCATGTCCACGCTGGGCGACATCGCCACCGGCGTCGAGGCGACCGGCGACGTCGTGACCTTCACCGCGAGTTCGCTGAGCGCCAAGCTGGCGCTGGTGGTCTCGGACGTCTACGGCGTGCTGTTCACCCGCACCCTCGACCTTTCCGTGCCGTCGCCGCCGACCGGCATCGTCGGGCTCGGCAAGGCCTCGAGCATCTCGATGGTGTGGGCGCGCTCGACGGCCGCCGACCTGCTCGGCTACCACCTGTACCGGAGCACCACCTCAGGGGGGCCATTCGTGCGCGTGACGCCGGTGCCCACCGGCCGCACCGCCTACTACAGCGACCAGAACCTGGCGCCGCTCACGCGCTACTACTACCGCATCACGGCGGTGGACTCCTCGGGCAACGAGTCGGCGCAGTCCGTGACGGCCAACGCCAGCACCAACCCGCCCACGCATCCGGCCTTCCCGGTGCCGACCGGGCGCAACACGCCGGCCTCGACGGCGCTCGAGTTCGTGTACTCGGGCTCGCAGATGACCCTCTTCACGGGCGCCGACAAGGTGTACGTCATCAACGCCGACGGCACCGCGCCGGTGGACGCCGACGGCACCACCGTGACGACCGGTGACTTCAGCCTGCGCGGGGAGTACTTCGCCGCCGGACCGTCGGTGGCGACGCTGGCGCCGGGCCAGGGCTGGTCGGTGGTGGCGGCGTCGTGGGACTCGACCGCCCTGTACGTGTTCGACACGCAGGGGCAGGTGCGTTCGGGCTGGCCGCTCTACACCAACTCCGCCATCTGGTCGGGCGCCTGCATCGGCGACATCGACGGCGACGGCGACATGGAGATCGCGTTCGGCTCCAACGGCTCGAACTTCTACGTCATGCACCACGACGGCACCGAGGTGCGCGACGGCGACGCCAACCCCGCCACCAAGGGCGTGTTCAAGGTGCTGGCGTCCTCGTTCAACTACGGCACCCCGGCGATGGCCGACATCGACAACGATGGCGTCGCCGAGATCGTCTATGGCGGCTTCGACGGCCGGCTCTACGCGTGGAACGCCGACGGCACGAACGTGCCGGGCTTCCCGCTGCAGACCACCGGCAACATCACCGCCTCGGTCGCCATCGGCTACCTCGACGGTCCCGGCGACACCAGCCCCGAGATCGTGTTCCCGGCCACCAACGACTCGCTCTACGTCCTGCAGGCGAACGGGATGCGGCGTCCCGGCTGGCCCGTCTGGACGCGCACGACCGGCGCCACCCGCACGCCGTCGCCGGCCCTGGCCGACATCAACAACGACGGCTTCCTCGACATCGTGTGGCAGAGCACCAACGGCGGCCTCTACGTGTGGAACCGCACCGGCACGCTCATCCCGCCGTTCGGCAACCTGCGCTACAGCCCGTTCACGTCGGGGGCCTCGGAGAGCAGTCCGGTGGTGGCCGACATCAACGGCGATGGATTCCACGACATCATCACCGGTGACGAGAGCGGCCTGCTGACGGCGTTCTCGGGGCTCAACGGCCAGGTGCTGGCCGGCTTCCCCATCCAGCTCGAGGCCGAGATCCGCGGCACGGCGGCGGTCGGCGACATCGACCGCGACGGACTGAGCGAACTCGTCGTCACCGGCTGGGACAAGAACGTGTACGTATGGGACTACGACTTCCCGTTCTCGCCCAACGGTCCGGCGCCGTGGCCGCAGTTCCACCACGACGCCCGCCGCACCGGCTTCTACAACGCGCCGCTGTTCGTGGGTGTCGAGCCGGCGCCGGGAGGCGCGGGGCCGGTCGCCCGGGTCGAGCTCAGCGCCATCGCGCCGAACCCGGCGCGACAGGCGGCACGGCTGTGGTTCGGGGTGCCGGCCGAACTGACGGGGAGCGCCTACGAGATGGCGATCCACGACCTCTCGGGCCGCCTCATCAAGCGTGTCCAGTCGGGCACGGCCGCGGCGGGCCGGTTCAGCCTCGAGTGGGACCTGAGAGGGGAGGACGGACGCATCGTCGAGGGCGGCGTGTACTTCGCGCGGCTCTCGGTCGGCGGCGTCAGCGCCTCGCGGAAGCTCGTCGTCCTGCAGTGACCCCGGCGGTTCCGGAAGGGGCGCCCTCCTTGCGGGGGGCGCCCCTTCGCATGGGTCCGCTTGACCCTCGGCGCCCGCGCTCCCTAGTGTCGCGCCCCCACCCGAGAGGAGAGCGATGAGCGTCCGCGTGCGATTCGCGCCGAGCCCGACCGGATTCCTGCACGTCGGCGGGGCGCGTACGGCCCTGTTCAACTATCTGTTCGCGCGCGCTTCCGGCGGCACGTTCGTGCTGCGCATCGAGGACACCGACGCCGAGCGCTCCACCGAGGCGTCCACGGCCGCGATCTTCGCCGGTCTGCGCTGGCTCGGACTCGGCTGGGACGAGGGCCCCGACGTCGGCGGGCCGCACGGCCCGTACGTGCAGAGCGAGCGCGCCGAGGGCGAGCGCGCCGCGCTGCGCGCGCTCGAGGCGGCGGGGGCGGCCTACCCCGCCTACGAGACGCCC
>CAZMQP010000124.1:0-7149 GCA_964568385.1 uncultured bacterium | reverse complement strand
CGATGGCCGAGTAGTGGACGAACACGTCCTCGCCATCCGTCTGGGAGATGAAGCCGAAACCCTTCGCCTCGTTGAACCACTTCACGGTGCCACTTGCCACTTTGAGACTCCTGTTGAAACCGGGTCCTCGGACCCGCACATGCCGCAGCATTCGCCGCAGCCACAACCGGTCACTGTGACCGATCCTCCGGATGCTGGGAGGCCTGAAACGAAAAGACCGCCAGAGAGGTCTCTGGCGGATCGGAACGTCGAAGGCACATCCACAGACAACCGAAGACAGAGGGACTATCGGCCACGACGGCCCGGAAGGGAAGTCAATTCGGGGTGAACCGGGCGGCGCCCCGCTTTGACGGCTCTCCCTCGCGGCCGCTACCGTATCGGCCCGCTCGCGGCGCGCACCCGCCCCGCGGGCCACGGCATACGGAAGGCGGCATGGCCAAGTGGTAAGGCGAGGGACTGCAAATCCCTTATTCCCCGGTTCGAATCCGGGTGCCGCCTCCAATCCTCACTCCTCCGGTTCCCCTCTCGACGAACCGGACCAGGCGGCGCGAGTGCCGCGCGGCCGCGTGCGTGCATCGCGGAGAGCGTCCGGCGGCGGGGGCGCCTGCCGCGCCGCCCGCGCGCGATGCCTGCGCCGCTACCGCAGCCCCGACACCACGTGCAGGTCCACGAGCTGCATGTAGTACGTGTAGGCGTAGGCCGACAGGTCGGCGCTCACGCGCAGGCGGCCGACGCGGTAGATGCCGGTCGGGTCGGGCGGCGTCAGCTCGCGCCACAAGGTGCGCTCGCCGGTGGCGAGGTCCACGCGCTGGACGCGCGAGGGGATCTCGTTGGTGCGATAGACGAGCACGGCCTTCGCGCCGTCCATCCACTGCACGATCCGGTCGGTGCGTTCGAGGTGGGGGATGGGGCTCGACTCCGAGCCGTCGATGGCGTAGCTCCAGTGCTCCTGATCGGAGTTCATCGCCGCCACGTGCGTGCCTCCGGGCAGCACGTGCACCTCCATGAAGTCGATGCCCTCGGGGGTGATCGCCGCGTGCTCGCCGGTGACCGTGTCGAAGCGGTAGAGGCGCACGGCCTTCCCCGGCTCGCTCGCGGAGATGACCATGTGGCGGAGGTCCGGGAGCCAGCGCGGGTAGTGGCAGAACAGATCGCCCGTCGGCAGGTTGCGCGGCTCGCCCACACCCGTCGGCAGCAGCTGCAGCGCGCCCGCGGCGCCGCCGTACTGCGCCCCGACCACCCACTGGCCGTCGGCCGAGATGGTGCGCGCCGAGCCGTCCCCGAGGCGGATCGCGGGGGAGCCGTCCATGGGGCGAAGGTAGATCGATCCCGTCTCGCCGCCGCCCTCGGCCGTCTCGTCGAGCAGCAGCATCCGGCCGTCCGCGGAAAGGTCCTGCAGCAGCGACCAGTCGAGCCATGAGAAGTCGCGCTCGTGATCCTCGCCCGGCGGCTGGCCGTTGATGCCGGCGCGTTCGGCGCCGTGCCCGATCAGCACGCGGCCGTCGCGGGCGACGTCGTGCAGGGTGAGATTGCTCGCCAGCTGCAGCACGCGCCGCAGCGCACCGTCGAGGGTCACGGCGTAGAGCCCGCGCGCCGCACCGCCCCGGTCGGCCGTGAACCACACCTCGCGTCCGTCGGCGGACCATGCGAGGCCGCGCATGGTGCCCCAGGTCTCGGTGAGCGCCCGCCGCTCCCCGCGCCGGTCCACCACGGTCACGCAGGCCGAGTCGGCATTGCGCGTGGGGTGGTCGAGGAACGCGATGCGCTCGCCGTCGGGGGACAGGCGCATGCCGCTGATCCAGCCGGCGGTCTTGTAGAGCACGTTGCCGACGGGGTACTCGAGCCGGAGCATGCCCTCCTTCCATCGCACGATGGCGAGCTGCGTGCCGTCGGGGCTCCAGTCGGCGGCGTGCACGTCGTGCAGCAGCTCGCGCGCGGCGCCTCCCATCGGCGGCACCCGCGCCAGCGTGCCGCGGCGGTCGAACGAGGTCACGAACTCGGTGCGCAGCAGCATCGCCATCTCGTTCGAGGGCGCCACGGCGAGCAGGTCGGAGTCGCGGAACCCGAGCGACCGCGCCTCGGGATTGCCGATATGCGCCCAGAACATCTCGAGCGGCTTGCCCTCCCAGCTCGCGCTGTAGATGACCGAGTGCCCGTCCGACGTGAAGCGAGCCGACCAGATGCAGCCGCGGCGGAACGTGAGGCGCTGGTAGGAGACCTCGTCGGACCCGGCCGCGCCGTCCTCGGCGGCGCTCTCGGCAGCACCTTCGGAGACGGCCAGGTGGCCGAACGCCTGGAGCGCGAAGGCCAGGTCGCGCGCCGACTCGAAGCGCTCCGACGGCTGCTTCTCGACGCAGCGGCGGATGAGCGCGGCGAGGCCGGAGCCCTGCCTCTCGAGGTCCGACGGCAGCGAGGGCAGGTCGTCGCGCACGATCGCCGCCATGGTCTCGACGGCGGAGTCGCGCCGGAACGGGGCAGACCCGCTCAGCGCTTCGAACAGCACGCACCCCAGGGCGAACACGTCGGCACGGTGGTCGGCCGGCTCGCCGCGCACCTGTTCGGGCGACATGTAGCCGACCGTGCCGAGCACGCGGCCCGCCTCGGTCATGGTGGCGGCCAGCGAGTCGCCGGAGAGCTGCGAGTCGGCGTCGCGGCGCACGAGCTTGGCGAGGCCGAAGTCGAGGATCTTGACGTGCCCCTCGCGCGTCACGAACAGGTTCTCGGGCTTGAGGTCGCGATGCACGATGCCCTTGCCGTGCGCGGCCGCGAGCCCGCGCGCGATCTGGATGCCGTATTCGGCCACCTTGCGCACCGGCAGCGGGCCGCGCGCGAGTCGTTCCCGCAGCGTGTCGCCCTCGAGCAACTCGGCGACGATATAGGGCTGGCCCTCGTGCGTGCCGGTGTCGAAGATCGACAGCACGTTGGGGTGGTTCAGGGCACTTGCGGCGCGCGCTTCCTGGTCGAAGCGCTTGAGGCGCTCGGCGTCGGCGCTGTAGAGGGCGGGCAGCACCTTGATGGCCACGTCGCGCCCGAGCCGGTCATCGAAGGCGCGATACACCTCGCCCATGGCGCCACGGCCGAGCAGCGAGCGGATCTCGTAGCGGTCGATGCGGGAGCCGGGGGGGAGGGACATGGGCCAGGATTGTGCACGACCTCCGCACGCGGCGCCAGAGCGCGGGCTCGTCCCCGGCTCGGGCGCAGGCGCCGCTCCGCGCACGCGCACGACCGCGCGCGGCTTTCGCCTCACTCGGGCAGCGGGTCGCCGCAGTCCTTGCAGTAGCGCGCCGAGGGTGCGTGCCCCTCGCTCATGCAGTGCGGGCACGCGCGGGTCGTGATCGGGGTCTCGGGGTGGCGCGCGGCCTCGACGATGCCGGCGGTGAGGATGCCCGTGGGCACGGCGATGATGCTGTAGCCCAGGATCATCACCAGGGCGGCGAGCGCCTGCCCGTAACCGGTCTTCGGCGCGATGTCGCCGTAGCCCACGGTGGTCAGCGTGACGATCGCCCAGTACATGCTGCGCGGGATGCTGGTGAATCCCGAGGCGGGGCCCTCGATCAGGTACATGGCCGAACCGAGGATCATGACCAGCACGAGCACGGTGGCGAGGAACACGAACACCTTCTCCCGGCTGCGCCGCATCGAGATCAACAGCAGGTTCTGCTCGCCGAGGAAGCGGCCGAGCTTGAACACGCGGAAGATGCGCAGCAGCCGCAGCGCGCGGATGACGAGCAGCGTCTGCGCCCCGGGCAGCAGCAGCGAGACGTAGGTGGGCAGGATGGCGAGCAGGTCCACCACGCCGAAGAAGCTGCGCGCGTAGCGCATCGGCCGCTCCACGATGAGCAGCCGGAGCACGTACTCGGCGGTGAACAGCACGGTGAACACCCACTCGGCGATCCGCAGCGCCATGCCGTGCCGGGCGCGGAAATCGACCACGCTCTCGAGCATCACCGCCAGCACGCTGGCCACGATCGCCACGAGCAGCAGGGCGTCGAACAGCTTGCCCGGCGGGGTGTCGGCCTCGAAGATGATCCGGTGCAGGCGCCGCCGCCATCCGCGTGGAGTCGAGGGCTCGTCCATGGGGCCGGAGCCTAAGCGCGGCCGAACGACTCCGCCAGCCCGCGGCCGCGCCCGCCCCCGACGCGTGTGGTAGCGTGGCCGCCGTCCGCGACCGCCCACTTCGAGTCCCGCGGCACCTCGGTGCCGTCCACGTTCCGTCCCCGCGGGCGCCCCGTGCGCCCCCGCTCGCGCGCCGCCGCACCGCGTCGCCCGCCAGGAAGGCGCCCATGTCCGCCGCCCACAACGCTCCCGACACGCAGCTCCGCCTCGCCGTGTTCATCGACTTCGAGAACATCGCGCTCGGCCTCAAGGGCAACGAGTCCTTCGACGTGCGCCGCGTGCTCCAGCGCCTGCTCGACAAGGGCCGCATCCTCGTGCGCATCGCCTACGCCGACTGGAACCGCTTCCGCGACTACACGCGCGCGCTGCACGAGAACGGCATCGAGCTGATCGAGATCCCGCGCCGGGCGCAGACCGGGAAGAACTCGGCCGACATCCGCCTCGTGGTGGACGCCATGGACCTCGCGTGGAGCAAGGAGCACATCGACACGTTCGTCATCGTCTCGGGCGACAGCGACTTCTCGCCGCTCGTCTCCAAGCTCAAGGAGAACGGCAAGCGGGTCATCGGACTGGGCATGCGCGCCTCGACCTCGCCGCTGCTGGCGAACGGCTGCGACGAGTTCATCTACTACGAGGACCTCGAGCCCGAGTCCACCGCCGAGGCGGCCAGCCAGAAGCCGGTCGAGGGCGGGGCGGAGACCTTCCGGCTCGTCGCCGACACCGTGCGGGCGCTCCAGCGCGAGGGCTTCGAGACCATCCAGGCGTCGCTCATCAAGGACACGATCAAGCGCAAGCGCCCCGCCTTCAGCGAGCGGTCGCTGGGCTACGACAGCTTCAGCGAGCTGCTCGAGGATGCCCAGAAGTCGCGCGTCCTCACCCTGCGCAAGGACGACCGCAGCGGCACCTACGTGGTGACCGACGTGGCGGCGGCCGAGCGCAGCCGGGGGCGCCGCCGCAGCCGCTGACGGCTCCCCCCGGGGGGGCGAGGTCGGACTCAAGCGGCCCCGGCCGCGGGCCGACAACGGAACTGGAAGCCGGCCGGCCCGGTGCGCACCCGGCGCGCCCGCCGCCCGCACTCGACCCTCACGAGGGCGCCATGTCCGAACTCGTCCCGCCGTCCCGCGCGAACGCCGCCCCGCCCGCCTTCGCTCCCTCCGTCGGCCTTCGCGAAGTGCTCGAGGCGGCTCCCGACCTCGTCCTGTGCACCGACGCGTGGGGCCGGTTCGCCTGGATCTCGGGCTCGGTCGAATCGCTCACGGGACACCGCGTCACCGACCTGATCGGACGCTCCGCCGCCTGCCTGCTCGCGCCGGCCCGGCGCCTGTCCGGGTTGCGCTCGCTGATGCGCCAGCTGCGCGAGCCCCGGGCGCTCGCGCTCCACACGCTCCGCATCGCCCGCCATGACGGCTCCGAGATCACGGTGTCGCTGCATCTCAGGCGCTGGGAGCGGTCGGACGGCGAGGTGTACCTGGTCGGCGTCGCGCGGCCGGTCGCCGCCGCCGCCCCGTCGCTCGCCGCGATGCTCCAGCTTCCGGGCTTCGGTTCGTCCGCCGCGCCCGAGCCGGTCGAGGCGCGCAACGTGTGGCCCGTGCCCGCGAGCGCCAGCGCCGGTCCCGGCGAGCCGCCGGCCCGGTTCACGCTCGATGACGCCACCGTCGCCGCGCTGCACCGCGAGATCGAGGAGGCGCGCGCGCAGGCCGCGTCCAAGAGCGAGTTCCTCGCCACGATGAGCCACGAGATCCGCACCCCGATGAACGGACTGCTCGGCATGACCCGCATGCTGCTCGAGACGCCGCTCGAGCCGCAGCAGCGCTCGCTCGTCGAGATCATCCACCAGTCCAGCCAGTCGCTGATGACACTGGTCAACGACACGCTCGACTTCTCGCGCATCGAGGCGGGCCGCCTGCCGGTCGAGCACCTCGACTTCGACATCCGCGTCGCCGTCGAGCAGGTGGCGGCCCTGCTGACGCCCACGGCCGAGCAGAAGGGCCTGGTGTTCGAGCAGCGTGTGGACTCGCGCGTGCCGTCGCGCGTGCAGGGCGACCCCGGCCGGATCCGGCAGGTGATGCTCAACCTGCTCGGCAACGCCATCAAGTTCACCGAAGCCGGGCGCGTGTCGCTGCGCCTCGACCGCGAGCACGAGGACGACGATCGTGTCACGCTGCTGTTCCGCGTGCAGGACACCGGCATCGGGCTGAGCCCCGAGGCGCAGGAGACCCTGTTCGAGGCGTACACCCAGGCCGACCCCACCATCGCCCGCCGGTTCGGCGGTTCGGGGCTGGGGCTGGCGATCTCGCGCCGCCTGGTGGATCTGATGGGCGGCGACGTGGGGGTGGAGAGCGCGGAGGGCGTGGGCAGCACGTTCTGGTTCCGCCTCACGCTCGACAAGCAGCCGGTGCGCATCGGCGCGCCCGCGATCGACCGCGGCTCGCTGCGCGACCAGCGCGTGCTGCTCGCCGACGCCGACACGCCCGAGCGCGAGCAACTCATGGCCGTGCTGTCGGCCTGGGGCTGCGAGGCCGGCCGCGCCGACGATGGCGCCGCGGCCATCGCGCGCATGGCCGAGGCCTCGCTGGAGGGCCGGCCCTACACGGTCGCCATCGTGGACATGCAGCTGGCGGGGATGGACGCGTTCGCGCTCGCCGAGCGCCTGCGCGAGAGCGGCGCGCTCGCCGACACGCGGCTCGTGCTCACGACCACGGTCGGACGGCCCGGTGACGCCCAGCGGGCGCGCGAGGCCGGCTTCAGCGGCTACCTGCTCAAGCCGCTCGACGTGTCGCAGCTGCACGAGGCGCTGCAGGAGGTGCTGTCGGCGCGCGACCACGAGGGCGCCCCGGCGGCGCTGGTCACCCGGCACTCGATCGCCGAGGCGCGCCGCGGCCGCGTGCGGCTGCTGCTCGTCGAGGACGACGCGGTGAGCCAGTTGGTCACGACGAGCGCGCTGCACCGCGTCGGCTACACCGTCGAGGTGGCCTCCACCGGGCGCGAGGCCATCCGCCGCACCGAGGACGCCGCCTTCGACCTGATCCTGAT
>CAZMQP010000123.1:0-7192 GCA_964568385.1 uncultured bacterium | reverse complement strand
CGATGAGCGCGGTCGGCGTGGCCAGCCCGAGCGCGCACGGACATGCCACGAAGAGCACGGCGATCAGGCGCATCAGCGACTCGGCCAACCCGGCGCCGCTCGCCGCCCAGGCGAGCCCCGCCACCGCGCCGATGACCAGCACGACCGGCACGAACACCGCGGCGATGCGGTCGGCGAGCCGCTGCACGTCGGCCTTGCTCGCCTGCGCCCGCTCGACCGCGCTCACGATCTGCATGAGCATCGCGTCGGCGCCCACGCGTTCGGCACGCATGCGGAAGGCGCCGGTGGTGTTGAGCGTCGCGCCGGTCACGACCGAGCCGGGGCCGACCTCGGCCGGGATCGGCTCGCCCGTGAGCATGGACTGGTCCACGGCCGAGCGGCCGTCGAGCACGACCCCGTCCACCGGGACGCGCTCACCCGGCCGCACCAGCAGTTCGTCGCCCGCCTGCAGCGCGTCGAGCGGCGCCTCGCGCTCGCGGTCCCCGGACTCCCCGGCGGCGCGCAGCAGCCGCGCGGTGCGCGGCCGCAGGTCGAGCAGTCCGCGCATGGCCCGTGAGGCGCCCGCCTTGGCCCGCGCCTCGAGCAGGCGGCCCAGCAGGATGAGCGTGAGGATGGTGACCGACGTGTCGAAGTAGGTGTGCGCGGCGCCGGCGTGCGCCGCGTGCGGCTCGGCCACCCACGCGGGCGCCAGCGTGGCGACGAGCGAGTAGCCGTACGCCGTGAGCGTGCCGAGCCCGACCAGCGTGTCCATGTCGGGCGCCCGGCGCGTCAGCCCGCGCCAGGCGCCGCGCACGAACGGCCAGCCGGGCCCCCACTGGACGACCGAGGCGAGCAGCAGCTGGATCAGGTTGGACTGCTGCGGGGCGAGCGCCGGCGCGCCCGGGAGGAGCGAGAGGTGCCCCAGCAGCATGACCGGCACGGTGAGCGCGGCCGCGAACAGGAAGCGGCGCCGCGTGCCGGCCACCTCCTCGGCGCGCGCGCGCTCCTCGGCGTCGTCGGCGACCGGCGAGGTGACCACGTGCGCGTCGTAGCCGGCGCCCCGCACCGCCTCGGTCAGCGTCTCGGCGGCGACCGGAACGGCGAGCCGCACCTCGGCGCGCAGCGTCGCCAGGTTGACGCTGGCGCCCGCCACGCCGGGCACGGCGGCCAGCGCCTGCTCGACGCGGCTCACGCACGAGGCGCAGTGCATGCCCGCCACGCGCAGCCGCACCGTCTCGCGGACGGCGGGCGGCGGCTCGTGTTCCCGGCGGATGGATCCCAGCGGCACGAACGTCATCGCGGCTCCCCCTGACGGCGCGCTACTGGATGCCGCCGAAGCTCTGCACGCGCGAACCGCGCTCGTAGTAGACCTCGCGCTGGTCCGTGATGCCCAGCCGGAAGTAGTACTCCGCGCCGCTCCCTGGCGCGAACGAGCGCGTGAACGTGGCGTCCCAGCAGTGGATGCGCCGCGTGATGTTCACGGTCTGGGCCACCGGCTCGCCCAGCGTCAGGTCGTAGTACGTGGAGTAGTCGAACCGCCAGTTGGGCGTGAGCTGGTAGGCCAGCGAGGCGTTGAGCGCCGTCTGCGTGCGCCACCGCTCGCCCGCGTACCCGCCCGCATGCGAGAGCGCGCTCGAGAAGCGCCAGCTGTCGCGGAACGCCTCGCCGGGCGCGACGCTGCCTGCGGGGCGGGTGGCATCGGTGGCGAGCTGGGCGCGCTGGCCGGCGCGCGCGCCGGTGCTCGCCATCTGGAATCCGATGTTGGTGCCCAGGCTGCGCAGCGGCCGGCCGAGCAGGGGGTCCACGACCGCGGTGACGTCGCCCGAGAGGTACCCGGGCGGCTGGATGCGCAGCACGTTGGCGATCGGGGACAGCCCGCGCGTCTGCCCCTGCTTGCGCCACAGCAGGTTGTAGGAGCCGGAGGAGCTGAGCGTCAGCAGGTTGTCGAGGCGCGTGACCTTGTCGCCGTCGGTCCACTTGGCCTGAAGCCGCTGGTCGATCCCGAAGGCGAGCCGCCCGACCTCGAAACCCGAGATGCTGATGTCGCTGAAGGGATTGAACCGGTTGCGTCGCACGCCGAGCGAGTCGGTGTACTGCAGGCCGCGGAACTCCGGGGCGTATTGCACCGACAGCGAGGGCGAGACGACGTGTCGCAGCCCGAGCGCGGCGACCGGCGTGCGCACCGGGCGGAACAGCGACGTGCCCATGCCGGCGCCGCTGCTGAACACGCCGGCGGGCACGATGGTGCGGCCGGTCTCGTCGAAGTCGAATACCACGGCCTGCGCGCTCAGGCTGGGCGCGAAGTTGAGCCAGCCGAACAGCCGGCGCGAGTCGCTCAGGCTGACGTTGGAGCCGAAGCCGCGGCGCAGCGTGTTGCGCGTGGACAGGAACGTGGTCGAGTCCCTCAGGCTGTCGGCGTTGAGGAAGTACCGATAGCCGCCGACGAACGCCCGCTCGGTGCGAAACGACGTGAATCGGGCGCTCAGCGAGAAGTACGTGCTCTTGAGCGCCCCGCCGATCGGCGTGTCCTTGAGGAACGAGGAGGCGCCGATGGCACGCGTCGGGAAGCTGACCGACACGCGCGGCTCGGCCTGCGTCAGCGACGGCAGCGAGGCCTGCGTGCCGGGCCGCGGCCCCTGCAGCGGCCCCTCCCCGTCCCGGTCGCGGATCGCGACGTCGGCGTCGAGGTCCTGCCGCCGGTCCATCACCACGTTGAACGACGCCCAGTCGGCGGCGTGCGTCACGGTGAGCGTCGAGGTGAGGAACCGGTTGAGCCGCTGGGCGAGCGTGCCGCCCGAGAGCGGGTCGCCGCTGAAGTCCCGGCTCGAGACGAAGTCGCCGCGCGCCACCAGCCGCGTGCGGGGCGTCACCTCCTGCGTATGGCTGGACTGGAACACGTAGTCGTCGCGCCCCGCCGCCTGGTCGCGCTGGAAGCGGAAGTCCACGCGCCCGTCGAAGGCGTACAGCAGCTTGTAGTTGCCCTCGAGCCGCGCGAGCCATGCGGGCTGGGCCTGGTAGTAGTCCACGGCGGCGCTGAGGTCGAAGTAGTCGTTGGGCGCCCAGTAGTAGCCCGCGTTGCGCACGAACTGGCCGGTGCGGTCGCTGAAGCCGAACTCGAACTGCGGGAAGAGGAACCCCGAGTGCCGGCCGGGCTTGATCGGGAACACGTAGAAGGGCAGCGCCAGGATGGGCACGTTGCGCAGGTAGAACACCACCGGCTTCGCGACCAGCTTGTCCTTGAGGTAGATCTTCATCCAGCGCGCCGAGAAGTGATAGTGCGGCTGGTCGAGGTCGCACGTGCTGTAGCGGCCGTCGAGCACGTGCAGTTCGTTCTCGCCCGCCTTGCGGATCTGCGAGCCGTGGTAGAGCCCCTTCTCGTACGCGGTCGTCGCCTCGTAGATGGTGCCGGTGCGGCTCTCGAGGTCGTACGACATCAGCTGCCCGTCGAGCTTGTCCCCCTTGTCCACGAGCTGCGGCCGGCCCTCGGCGACCAGCGTCTGCTTGGCGCTGTCGAAGATGACGCGGCGCGCGTTGAGCTCCATCTCGCGGTAGGTCAGGTGCGCGTCGCCGTCCAGCACGATGCGGTCCTGAGGCACCTCGAACTCGATGCGCTTGCCCTCGTAGCGGATGACCTCGGCGGCGATGGCGCTGGAGTCGGTGAGGCTCACCGGCGGGCGGTACTCGCCGCGCGCGCCGCCGGTGACGCGGGCACGGTCGATCTTCTTGTCCTTGAACAGCACCCGGATGGTGTCGCCCTGGGCCGAGTTGGTCTCGGGGGTGCGGTTCTCGCGCGGCGGCGCCGAGTAGGCGTTGCGGGCCGCCCCGATCGCCATCAGCGAGTCGATGCGGTCCTCGGTGACGAACACCTCGAGGCGGTCGCCCGTCATGCGGCTCGTCTCGCCGCGGTTCGACTCGCGCAGCCCCGCATACTCCATGCGGGCGCCGCCGAGCACGATCACCTTGCGGAGCTGGCGGTCCACCGACCACGTCTCCAGCGTGTCGCCGGTGACCGTGGTCTCCCCGTCCCACGCGCGCGGACTGCCGAGCAGCACGCCGCGTCCGGTCGAATCGTCGAAGAACGCGTACTGCCCGGAGGCGCGCAGCGTGTCGCGTTCGACGCGCACCGAATCGAGCGCCTCGGCGGTCCGGCGCGCGCTGTCCACGCGCAGGCGCAGCGCGCGCAGCACGCTGATGCGCCCGTCGCCGTCGCGCTGGCGCAGCACCGGTTCGCCGGTGGCGACCGCGATGCGCGTGCCGCGGTCGTAGTCCACGCGCGCGGCCTCGAGCTCGAGCCGGTTGTCCTCGTCGAGCCCCTTGACCTGGCCGCGGGCCAGGATGCGCCCCGCCTCGCGGTCGTACTCGGCCTCCTGCGCGACGAAGCGCTGGCGGCGGTCCTCGCCGCTGACGCCGCCGAGCAGCCGCGCCACGCCGGTGCCGCGGTCCCACGTGCCGAGCGGGGCGCGCAGCGTCGCCTCGCGGTCGCGGATGACGACGTCGCCCTCGAGGTCGAGCCGGTCGTCGTTCTCGTTGAACGACGCGTTCTCGCAGGTGACCGTGACCGTGGAGTCCACCAGCCGCACCCGCCCGGTCAGGAAGATCATGCCGGTGGCGCGCATGTAGCGGCCCCGGTCCGCGGTCAGGCGCGTGCGGCCGCGCTGCACGACCAGGTTGCCGTTGAGCAGCAGCACGTCACCCTCGGGCCCGCGTCCGCCGGTCATGTTGTCCGCCTGGATACGATAGGGCGGATCCGGCGAGGCGGCGGCGGCCGGGGAGCCGGCCCACAGCAGCGCGGCGGCGGCGAGCACGGCGAGCCACCGCCTCACACTTGTTCGCCCGGCGCGCCGCCGAACGCCTCCATCGCCTCGCCGACGGCGAACAGCGACCCGGCCAGCAGCACGCGGCCCGGGGCGCGGCCGCGGCCGTTGGCCGCGTGGTCGAGCAGCCGCGCCAGCGCCTCGCGCACCGAGGGCGCCGCCTCGGCCCGCACGCCGAGCCCCTCGGCGGCCTCGAGCAGCGCGGCCGTGTCCAGCGCCCGCTCGCTCGCCGAGCGCGTCAGCACCAGCCGCGCCTCGGGGGCCATGGCGTGCAGGCGCTGCAGCATGGCGCGCGCGTCCTTGTCGCGGGCGCAGGCGAACACGATCGCCGCGGGCGGCTCGAGCTGCAGGTCCTCGGTCCACGCCTGCGCCAGGCGCCGCACGCCGTCCAGGTTGTGCGCGCCGTCCCACCACAGCCGGCGCACCGCCGGACTCGGCTCGAGGCGGCCCGGCCAGCGCACCGAGGCGAAGCCCTCGCGCACCGCCATGAGCGGGACCGCCACGCCCTGCCCGGCCATCACCGACAGCACCGCCAGCGCGACGCGGGCGTTCTCGCGCTGGTGGCTGCCGCGCAGGGGCAGCTGCAGCTGGAAGCGCCCCCACGGCTCGCACACCACCTCGAGCCGCGTGCCCCACGCGCCGTAGATGGCCTGGCGCACGTCCACCACGTCGCGGGCCAGCCGCAGCGGCGCGCCCGTCCGCTCGGCGTGGCGGGCGATCACCGTGGCGGCCGCGTCGTGCTCGACGCCCGAGACCACGGGCACGCCCGGCTTCATGATGCCGGCCTTCTCACCCGCGATCGCGGCGTGCGAGTCGCCCAGCACCTCGGCGTGGTCGAGCCCGATGTGGGTGATGGCGCAGACGGCGGGCGTCAGCACGTTGGTGGTGTCGAGCCGGCCGCCCATGCCCACCTCGACCACGCCCCAGTCCACCAGCTCGCGGGCGAAGTGATCGAACGCCAGGGCGGTGGTGACCTCGAAGAAGGTGCGCTCGGCGCTGCCCGGCAGCGAGGCGAGGTGGTCGAGCTGCGCCTTCAGCGCGTCGGCGTCGGCCCATCGGCCCGAGATGCGGATGCGCTCGCGGAAGTCCACCAGGTGTGGCGACGTGGTGAGCCCGGTGCGCAGCCCGGCGGCGCGCAGGACGCGCTCGACGATGGCGCACACCGATCCCTTGCCGTTGGTGCCGGCCACGTGCACGGCGGGCCAGCGCCGGTGCGGGTCGCCGAGCGCCGCGAGCAGCGTGCGCGTGCCCTCGAGCCCGAGCTTGTCGCGCCGCCGCTCGAGCCCCCACAGGGCCTCGAGCTGGCGCTGCAGCGGATGGTCCACGGAACCCTGCGGGTTTACGTCGTCACTCGGGGGGCGTTGGCGTCGAAGGCGTGCGGCGAGCGCCCGCCGTCCGGGGCGAAGCCGCGCGTGGCGAGCCAGAGGAACCGGAGCGTGCGGCCGAGGTCGTCGCGCATCTGCTTGCGGTGCACGATGCGGTCCACGAACCCCTTCTCCTGCACGAACTCGGCGCGCTGGAATCCGGGCGGCAGGTCCTCGCCGATCGTCTGGCGGATCACCCGCGCGCCGGCGAACCCGACGAGCGCGCGCGGCTCGGCGATGATCACGTCGCCGAGCGAGGCGTACGAGGCCAGAACGCCGGCGGTGGACGGATCGGTGAGCACCGAGACGAACGGCAGCCGCGCCTCGCGCAGCCGCGCCAGCAGGATGCTGGTCTTGGCCATCTGCATCAGCGACAGGATGCCCTCCTGCATGCGCGCGCCGCCCGTGGCCGAGACCACGATGACCGCGCGGCGCTCGTCGAGGCCGGTCTCGATGGCGCGCGCCACCTTCTCGCCCACCACCGAGCCCATGCTGCCGCCCATGAAGAAGAAGTTCATCACCGCCAGGCTGACCGGGATGCCGCCGACGGTGGCGATGCCCTGCAGGCAGGCGTCGCGCTCGCCGGTGTCCTGCTGCGCGGCCGCGAGCCGGTCGGGGTAGGCCATCTTGGCGTCCCGGAACTCGAGCGGGTCGCCGGCGACCAGTCCGGCGCTGCGCTCCTGCCACGACCCCTCGTCCGCCAGGTAGCCGAGGTAGGTGCGCGCGGGGACGCGGAAGTGGTGGTCGCAGTGCGGACAGGTCCAGAGGTGCTGCTCCAGCACGCTCTGGAACAGGGCCTCACCGCAGTGGTCGCACTTGGTCCACAGCCCCTCGGGCATGTCGCGTTCGGCCTTGAGCTCGGCCTTGATGCCGGTGCGTTCGCGCTTGAGCCAGGACATGGGGTCTCCGCGGGGGCTCCGGGGAAGGGGGCCGCCCGTGCGGACTTATACCCCGAAGGGCCGGACCGGTGCCATGACGCCCCCGGCGCCGCGGGCCGCGCCACGCGCGGCCCGCCGCTCAGCCGCGCGGCCCGGG
>CAZMQP010000122.1:0-7274 GCA_964568385.1 uncultured bacterium | reverse complement strand
GGCCCTCCACGAGCCCCCAGCCGGCGACGACGCCGTCGCCGACGATGCGCTTGCCGGCCATGCCGAAGTCGGTGGCGCGGTGCGTCACGAAGGCGCCGATCTCGACGAACGACCCGGCGTCGAGCAGCAGTTCGAGGCGCTCGCGGGCGGTCAGCCGCCCCTTGGCGTGGATCTTGGCGATCCGGTCGGCGCCGCCTCCGGCACGGGACGCCTCGCGGCGGCGCCGGAGTTCGGCCAGTCGTTGCTCGCGGTTCACTCGTCCCTCCTCGTCGGCGGTCGGCAGCGCGGGCGCAGCCTAGCGGCGCCCCGGGGCGCCAGCAAGCGCCGATGCCGCGCGGGAGCGTGCCGATGATGCCCTGGGAGACGATGCTGCCCGGCTGGTCCTCGCCGCTCGAGCAGGCCGCGAGCGGCAGTTCGTGGCCCGAGCCGGTCGTGTTCGCCGTGCTCTTCTGCGCGCTGGTGGACTTCGTCAAGCTGCTGGTGGAACTGCTCGGACGCGAGACGCCCCGGGCGTTCGAGAGCGACCCCAGCCAGGTGACCGCGGTCATCGCCTGCCGCAACGGCGCCCGCGTGCTGCCCGGCACGATCGCCGAACTGCGCCGGCACCTGCCGGCCGACCGCATCCATGTGGTGGACGACGGCAGCACCGACGGCACGGCGGACGTCGTCACGGAACTCGGGTGCACGCTGCACCGCTTCGAGCGCTCGCGCGGCAAGGCCTCGGCGATCAACTACGCGGTCCACCGCGTCCAGACCCCGGTCACGCTGCTGCTGGACGACGACACGCGCATCGGCGGCGCCCGCCTGCCCACGTCGCTGCTGACGAGCGGCGCCGCGGACGCCGTGGCGTTCCACGTCCTGCCCGACCGCCGCAGCCGCGATGGCGCGCACGGCAACGGGTTCCTGGGGCACCTGCAGCGCCACGAGTACGCCAAGAGCATGGAGATCGGGAAGCGCTTCCACGACGTCACGCAGTCGGTGAGCTGCATCTCGGGGGCGGCGGGGCTGTTCCGCACCGCCGACCTGCAGGCGCTGCACCACGAGCACACGACCGTGTTCCAGGGCGAGGACCTGCAGCGGTCCCTCATCCACCTGCTGCACGGCAGGCGCATCGCCTACGCCGACGAGCCGGTGTGGACGGTGACGCCGTGGCGCTGGGGGCAGTGGTTCCGGCAGCGCCTGACCGGCTGGTATCCGGGCCTCTATCATCAGCTCGCCAACATGCTGCGGCTGATGTTCGGCGCGCGGGCGAGCTGGAGGCTCCGCTACGAGATGGCCTACAACGTCTACACGGTGCTCACCGACCCGATCAAAACGTGGTCGCTGTTCCTGATCCTCGCCACGCCGGGGATGCGCTGGTGGGCGGTCGTGCTCTACGTCATCTACCTCGCCTTCGAGATCCACTCCTGGTGGGTGATCCGCCAGCCCCGCACACGCCGCCGCGCGCCCATCGGGGTGCTGCTGCTCTACCCGGTGTACGGCGCGGTGAACACGGTGCTGCGCACGCTGTCGCTGCTGACGTGGTTCTGGTTCCGCTTCGTGACCGGGACGATGCGGCCGCGCCGGGGTCCCCGCGACCGGGTGCGCGCATGAGGCGGCTCCTCATCCTCCTGCTCGCCGCCGCGTCCCTGGCGGCGCCCGCGGCCGCCGCCGAGACCGTGGTGGGCGCCCAGTTCCGCTACTGGGAGTTCTCCAACGGCCGCGACCTGCGCAATCCGCTCGCGTACGTGAACCACGGACCGCTGCACGTCCAGCTCGAGGTGTGGGACTTCGAGCAGGGCGAGGACCAGTTCCGGCCCGAGGTCGGGCTCACGTTCAAGGACGCCCGGCGCTCCGCCTACACCGTGCAGTGGCGTCATGAACGTGACGCCGAGCGGTTCTGGCTGCTGACCGAGCAGACGGTCGGTGCGCGCCTCGTGCTGCGGGGCGGGGTGAGTCCCATCGTGGGGCGCGACGAGACGCTCACCGTGTGGGAAGCGGGGGCGGACCTCTACTTCGGCTCGTACAGCTTCGCCGGGGTGACCGCGGTGCGCGATCCGCGAGGTGACGACCGCTGGGTGGTGCCGATGCGGATCCGCATGGCCACGGAGTCGAACGACTGGCTGCAGCTCACCGTGGCGCCGGCCAGCGAGCGGTCCCTGGGCTGGGCGGCCGATGCGCGGTGGGGCTGGCTGCGGGCGGGCGTCGAGCGCAACAGCCGCTTCGACTTCACCGACCTCGACAACACGATCTACACGCTGGGTGTCGAGTGCCGCCTCGGCGCGGGCGCCGGCGGGCGCTGACGCCTCGGGCGCCGTGAGCGGTCGGCCGCGACCGTGCTATCGTCGGCGGCCCGAGCCGAACCCACCGATCCCCGCGAAGCCGCCGCGCGCCCCCCGGAGGACCCGATGAGCATCCTCGAACGCATGCAGGCCGACATCGTGCAGGCGATGAAGGCGAAGGACCAGGCCACGCTCTCCACGCTCCGTATGCTCAAGTCGGCGTTCATGGAGGCCAAGACGGCCAAGTCCAAGGACGCCGTGCTCAGCGCGGACGAGGAGATCGAGATCCTGCAGCGTTACGTCAAGAAGCGGCGCGAGACGATCGAAATGAACGCCAAGGTCGGCCGCGACGACCTCAACGCCGCCGAGGAACAGGAGATCGCCGTCACCCAGCGCTACCTGCCCGAGGCGCTCGGCGAGGATGCCGTGCGCGAGTTGGTGCGGCAGGCGGTGGCCTCGACGGGGGCCGCGTCCGCCAGGGAGATGGGCAAGGTCATGGCCGCACTGATGCCGCACGTGAAGGGCCGCGCCGAGGGCTCGCTCGTCTCCCGCCTGGTCAAGGAAGCGCTCGGCGGCTGAGCCTCAGGCGGCCGGCAACGTGTCGCCCGGCGCCGGCTCGGCTGCGGGCACCTCGGGCTCCGGTGCGGCCGGCGCGGGCCCGCCGGGCGGCGACAGCGTGTCGGGGGCGGCGGCGGCCGGCAGCGGCAGCAGGCCGCGCCGCGCCATCCGCTGCGAGATCAGCCGGATGCGCCGCTCGATGCGGCGGCTCGGGGCGACGGGGGAGTAGCGGCGCGGATTGATGATCACCGCCGCCAGGCTCACCGCCTGGCTCGGACTCAGCGCCGAGGCGGAAACCCCGTACCAGCGGCGCGCCGCGGCCTCGGCCCCGTACACGCCGTCGCCCCACTCGATGACGTTGAGGTAGAGCTCGAGGATGCGCCGCTTGCTCAGCGTGCGCTCGAGCCGCACCGCCAGCAGCAGTTCCTCGAACTTGCGCACCGGAGTACGGGAGCCGTCCAGCCACAGGTTCTTGGCGAGCTGCTGCGTGATGGTGCTGCCGCCGCGCACGATGCGGCCCGCCTGCCAGTTGCGGCGCGCCGAGGCCTCGATCTCGTCCCAATCGAGCCCGTCGTGCGAGAAGAAGGCGTCATCCTCCGCGATCAGCACCGCGCGCCGCAGATGCGGCGAGATGCGCTCGTACGGCGTCCAGCGCCACTGTGCGGCCACCGGACGGCCGTCGCGGCGCGCCTCGCGCGCCCGCTGGCGCATCAGGGCCGTCTCGCCCGGGCGTTCCCGCGCCAGGGCGGCCACGTCGATGCTCGCGACCCGCACCGCGCTCCAGACGGCCATCGCCGCCAGCGCCAGTGCGGCGGCGGCCGCCGCGCGCACGAGCCACCGCCGTCCGCGGCCCCCCCGGCGCATCAGCCGCCCGAGCGCAGCACCGCGACGGCGGTCATGTCGTCGTTCTGCGCGGCGGCGCCGCGGAATCCGCCCACGTCGTCCATCAGCCGGCCGAGGAAGCCGTCGGGGCTCGCGTCCGTGCTCGACCGCCACAGGGCCTCGAGCCGGTCGTCGCCGTACTCCTGCTGGAACGCGTCGAGCGCCTCGGTGATGCCGTCGCTGAACAGGAGCAGGCGGTCGCCGGGTTCCAGTGTGGTGGAACCCTCCTCGAAGACGGCCTCCTCGAACAGTCCCAGCGGCATGCCGCCGGTCTGGAGCGGCTCGATGCGTCCGTCGGCGCGGCGCAGCAGCGGGTAGTTGTGCCCCGCGTTGACGAACCGCACCGCGCCGGAGGCGAGGTCGATCTCGGCGTAGAACAGCGTCACGAACCGGCCGGGGCCGGCATGGCGGCAGATGGAGCGGTTCAGCTGCAGCAGCACCTGCCCCGGCGGATTCGTGCCGTCGGCGAAGGCGCGCAGCGTGCCCTGCACGGTCGAGACGAGCAGGGCGGCGGGCACGCCCTTGCCCGAGACGTCCGCGATCGTCACCGCCATGCGCGTGCCGCCGACGGGGAAGTAGTCGTAGTAGTCGCCGCCCACCTGCCGGGCCGGGATGACGCGCCCGTCCGCCTGCCACTCGCCCGACTTCCATGGCGCGTCCGGCACCAGCCGCATCTGGATGTCGTGCGCGAGCCGCAGTTCCTTCTCCATGCGCTCGTTCTCGAGCTCGAGGCGGCGCTTCGCCTCGGCCTCGACGCGCAGCCGGGCCTTCTCGATGACGCCGGCGGAACTGGACGCGACGATGTGCATCACCTGCACGTCCGACGCCGACCACTCGCGCCCGGGCGCCTGCTCGCTCACAGCCAGCAGCCCGGTCATGCGCCCGTCCACGCGCAGCGGCACCGCGAGCAGGGAGCGCACCTTGGACGCGGCGCCCTTGAGGCCGGCGAAGCGCGGATCCGCGGTGATGTCCGGGGTCGCGAGCTCGCCTCCGTTCACCATCAGGAACCCGGTCACCGACGTGCGCACGGCCGGCGCCCAGGTCGAACCGGCCTCCGGACCGGCTTTGCGGTTGTCGAAGATGATGGTGTGCGCCGTCGCCTGATCGGCGCTCAGCAGCTTGATGGTGCACTCGTCGGTGCCCAGCAGGTCGGTGGTCTTGCGCACGATCCAGTCGAGGATCGGTTGCAGGTCGGAGTTCGCGGCCACCACCATCGACAGTTCGGCGATGAACGCCATCTCGGTCTGCATGCGGACGGCGGCATCCTGAGCGTCTGGGACCATGGCTCCTCCGGAAGGGGCGGACACGGGAGCGGGGAGCATACCCGTCCGCCCCGCCCGGGGCACGCAGGCGGCCGCGCCGGTCGTGGCGAGCAGCGCGCCGCCCTCCTATACTGCGCGGCCGGTCCCGGTCACTCCCTTCATCCTGGATGGATCCATGAGCCCGTCAGCCTTCACCAGCATCCGCCTCGAGCGTCGCGGCCGCGTGACGCTCCTGTTCATCGACCGCCCCGACAAGCTCAACGCCATCGACCGCCACACCCTGAGCGAGATCGACGAGGCCGCCCGCGCCTTCATCGCCGACCCGGAGCAGGGCGCGCTGATCGTGACCGGCGCCGGCACCAAGGCGTTCATCTCGGGGGCGGACATCGGCGAGCTCCAGCCGCTCGGGCCCGCGGCCGCCGAGGAGATCTCCCGCTTCGGACAGGCCGTGGTCGAGCGGCTCGAGCGCTCGCCCAAGCCCGTCATCGCCGCGGTCAACGGCTACGCCTTCGGCGGGGGCTGCGAACTGGCGCTCGCCTGCCACGTGCGGCTCGCCTCCGAGAACGCGGTGATGGGCCTGCCCGAGGTGAAGCTCGGGATCATCCCCGGCTATGGCGGCACGCAGCGGCTGCCGCGGCTGATCGGCCCCGGCCGCGCGCTCGAGCTCATCCTGAGCGCGCGCTCGATCAAGGCCGACGAGGCCGAGCGCATCGGCCTCGTGAACCGCGTCGTGCCCCAGTCCGAACTGCTCGACGCGGCCCTCCAGCTCGCCGAGTCCATGATCGCCAACGGCCCGCTCGCCGTGGAGGCCGCGCTCGAGTGCGTGGTGCGCGGCCTGTCGCTGCCGCTCGACCAGGGCCTGCGCTTCGAGAGCGGACGGTTCGGCATCCTCGCCTCGAGCGAGGACATGCACGAGGGGCTCCAGGCCTTCCTCGACAAGCGCAAGCCCGAGTTCCACCGGCGGTGAACCGGCGCCGCCCGGCAGCCGCCCGCGGCGCGGCGGCCGGGCGGCGGATTGGACCCGGCCGCTCCGCTTGCCGATAATGCGCGGCGCAAGGAGGCGGCATGATCGCGTTCACGGATGACCTGATCCCGATGTCCATCTCACTGGTGCTCGGCACCCTCGTGGGATGGGAGCGGCAGATGGGGCGCAAGCCCGCGGGGCTGCGCACGCACACGCTCGTCTGCGTCGGCTCGACCATGTTCGTGCTCACCACCACGCACGCCGTCGAGGCCTTCGGCGGGCCCAGTCTCGACGCCTCGCGCATCGTGCACGGCGTCGTGACCGGCGTCGGGTTCCTGGGCGCGGGCAGCATCCTGCGGCAGGAGGGCTACGTGCACGGCCTGACGACCGCCGCCAGCGTCTGGATGGTGGCCGCCATCGGCGTCTCGGTGGGCGTGCACGCCTACTCGCTCGCGGTCATCGGCACCGTGTTCTCGCTGGTGGTGCTCGAGGGCTACCGCTGGGTGGAGCGGTTCCTGTCGCCCGGCGACGATCCGGGGGACTGACCGCCGGGCTTCAGCGGATCGAGACGACCCGGCTGGTCAGCGTGCGCCCCTGCGAGTCGAGCTGGATGCGGTACTCACCGGGCGGGAGCCGCTGTCCTCGCTCATCGCGGCCGTCCCATGCGCACAGGTGCTCGCCGGCGGCGAGCACTTCGCGGCGCAGCACGCGGACGACGCGCCCATCGAGGTCGAGCACGGAGACCATCGCCTCCGAGGCAGCGGGAAGGGCGAAGCGGAGCACGATGGAGGGCTGGGGGGTGCCGCGAGCCACGTGCGGCGCCGCGGGCCGGCCACCTCCGCGCGGGAACGCGGGGCCGAAGAAGGCGTGCGAGGGGCGGGACATCGGGAGCGACCTCTGACGGCGGAGGGGGCGCCGGCCGTCCTTGGAGATGGACTGCACGAGTGCGTGCGGATGTCGGACCGTGGACTGGCGACTCGTTCGGAGCCCACGCATGGAAGGCGCACCATGCGCCGCCTTGCCGGAGAAATCAAGGCCATCCCGTAGCCAAAGGACGAACGCGGCGGCCCCGCCCGAGTCAGGTCCCGGCCGGGAGCGCGGCGTCGAGCCCGGCGAGCACGAGGTCACCCACCTGACCGGTCGAGACGCCGGAATCCATGCTCAGATCCGGCAGCCGTCTCGAGCGGAGCAGCGCATGGACGCTGGCCTCCACGCGCGCCGCCGCGCGCGGCTCCCCGAGGTGCTCGAGCATCATGCCCACCGCCAGGATGGTGGCCAGCGGATTGGCGCGCTCCTGCCCGGCGAACTGCGGCGCCGAGCCGTGGATGGACTCGAACAGCCCGATCC
>CAZMQP010000121.1:0-7334 GCA_964568385.1 uncultured bacterium | reverse complement strand
CATCACCGGCCCGAATGCCGTCTACACGCCGTCGGAGTGGACGGCCACGGCGGCCATCCTCGCGAGCGGGCCCGAGGCCACGCCCGGCTCGCACCACGGTTCGGTGGTCACCGCCCCGGGGCCGCGCATCCGCGACATCGTCACCGATCCGGCGAGTCCGGTCGCGGGCGCCGGCGTGCACGTGCAGGCCAGCGTCGTGGACACGAGCGGCGCCATCGCGTCGGTCGCGACCGTGTGGGGCGGATCCCCGGCCTCGATGCCCAACAGCATCGTCATGGAACTGCTCTCGGACTCCACCTACCGGACGCAGACGCAGATCCCGGCCCAGCCGGCGGGCGCCACCGTGTACTACCAGGTGCAGGCGGTGGGGGCCTCGGCGAGCAGCCAGTCCTCGACGCGCAGCTACACCATCCCCGGCGGCGGCGGTGGCGGCGCGCCGACGGTGCTCTCGGTGGGCGAGATGAGCGACTCGACGCTGCTCGTCTTCTTCAGCGAGCCGGTCGAGGAGACGAGCGCCGAGACGCCGGGGAACTACACGGTCGGCTCGCTCGTCGCCGTGGACGCCGTGCGCGACCCGGCCAACCCGTCGCAGGTGCTCATCACCGTGCGCGACATCCCCGCCGGCACGCGCACGCTGAGCGTGAGCGGCGTCGCCGACCTCGAGGCCAACGTGGCCGTGGGCGCGACGCGGAGCTTCACCTACATCGACGTGCGCATCCCGGCCGGCTACTACGACGGCATGGTCGGGCTCAAGGGCTCCGCGCTGCGCACGGCGCTGCACAACCGCATCCGCAACCACAACGTGCAGAGCTACTCGTTCGCGCTCACGGCCTTCGGCACCACCGACGTCAAGCCGAACGGCAAGATCTGGGATCCCTACTCCGACGTCCCGGGCGGCACGCCGCCCTATGAGTACAACGTCGGCCAAACCGGGCAGGGCGGCAGCGAGGGGCTCGGCTACAACCGCGAGCACTCGTTCCCGCAGTCGTGGTTCAACGGCTCCTCGCCCATGTACTCCGACCTGAACATGCTGTACCCCACCGACTCCTACGTGAACGGCGCCCGCGGCAACTATCCCTTCGGCCTCGTGGGCACGCCGGACTACACGAGCCTGAACGGCAGTCGGCGCGGCTCGAGCGCCACGCCCGGGTACGCCGGCACGGTCTTCGAGCCCATCGACGCCTTCAAGGGCGACCTCGCGCGCACCATGTTCTATGTGGCGACGCGCTACCTCGGCCAGGATGCGAGCTGGCCGGGCAGTCCGTCCCACAACGGTTCGCAGCCCTACGCCTGGGCCGAGGCGCAGTACCGCGCCTGGAGCACGTCGGATCCCGTCTCATGGAAGGAGCGGTTGCGGAACGGCGCCGTGTACACGTTCCAGAACAACCGCAATCCGTTCATCGACCATCCCGAGTTCCTCGTCGCCATCTACGACTCGAACGCCGTCACGGCCGTCGCGCCCTCCGAGCCCGGGCGGACGGTGCGGCTGATGCCGAGCGCGCCGAACCCGTTCCGCACGCGCACGACCATCGGTTTCGCGCTCGCCCAGCGCGCGCGCGTGATGCTGCGCGTGTACGACGTCAGCGGCCGCCAGGTGCGCGTGCTCGCCGAAGGGGGCGAGTGGCCGGCGGGCAGCCATGCCGTCGAGTGGGACGGGCACGACGATGCCGGGGCCCCGCTGCGGGCCGGGCTCTACCTGTGCCGGCTCGAGGCCGGCGGGGATGCCGACACGCGGCGGATCGTGCTGACGCGCTGAGCGCTCCGCGGGGCATGCCGTCGCCGGCGGGCCCGCCCCGCTCGTTAGGACGCGGGCGGCTTCCGTGGTGTACTCGCGCCATGTGCCCACTCGTGCCACGCCCTCGACCGTTCGCTTCCGCGCCCGTGCCGTGCCGATGACCTTCGCCGAACTCGGCGTGGCGCCGGTGCTCGATGCGGCGCTGGCGAAGCAGGGCATCACCGAGCCCACGCCCATCCAGGCCGCGGCCATCCCCGTGCTGTCGGGGGGCGGTGACGCCTATCTGCTCGCCGAGACCGGCACCGGCAAGACGCTCGCCTACCTGCTGCCGCTGCTGGCGCAGGTCGAACTCGACCCGCCGGCCACCCAGGTCGTGATCCTGGCGCCCACGCACGAACTCGCGATCCAGATCCAGCGCGTCTGCACCGACCTGGCGCAGCATGCCGGCGTGCCGCTGCGCGTGCTGCTGCTGATCGGCGGCACGTCGCTCGAGCGCCAGATCGAGAAGCTCAAGAAGAAGCCGCACGTGGTGGTGGGCTCCCCGGGCCGCATCCGCGACCTGCTCAAGATGGGCAAGCTCAAGTCCGCCGCCGTGCGCCACCTGGTGGTGGACGAGGCCGACCGGCTGCTGGCCGGCGACGGGCTGCCCGACGTGCGCGCCGTGCTGCGGGCCCTGCCCGCTGCGCGCCAGGTCGTGTTCGCCTCGGCCACCGAGCCGCCGGAGTGCGCGGCCGCCATCGAGGCGCTGGTGCCGGGCACCGCGCGCCTCGAGGCCGGCACCGCTCCCGTGAACGCGAACATCGAGCACCTCTACCTGGTGTGCGAGGCGCGCGACAAGCCCGACGTGCTGCGGCGGCTGCTGCACGCGCTGCGCCCCGAGCGCGCCATGGTGTTCGTGCACCGCGCCGAGACGGCCGAGGACGTGGCCGCCAAGCTGGCGCACCACGGCATCCCCGCCGCCGATCTGCACGGCGCGCGGGACAAGCGCGACCGCAAGCGCGCCATGGACGACTTCCGCAGCGGCGCCGTGCCGGTGCTGATCGCCTCCGATGTCGGCGCCCGCGGCCTCGACATCGCGGGCATCACGCATGTCGTCAATCTCGACGCGCCGAGCGAGAGCCGCGCCTACCTGCACCGTGTGGGTCGCACGGCGCGGGCGGGGGCGGCGGGGCAGGCCGTCACGCTGCTGACCGAGCCCGAGACGCGCCTCGTGGCCCGCTACGAGGGCGAACTGGGCATCGCGATGCAGCCCGTGCGCCTGCGCGAGGGCCGGCTCGTGGCCGTCGGCGCGCCTGCGGGGCCCGGCCGCACCGGCGCATGATCCCGTGGCGGGAACTCGACCGCGCCGAGGTGCCCGGCGGCGGTGCGCCGCTGCTCCTGATGCAGCGCGGCCCGGAGTTCGTCATCCGGCTCGGGACGCTGGCGCTGATGGGCAGCGATGCGCACGGCTCCGAGGAGGCGCTGGCCGACTCGGTGTGCGGGCGCCTCTCGTCGCGACGTGACACACGCGTGCTCATCGGCGGGCTCGGCATGGGCTTCACGCTCGCTGCGGCGCTGCGGCACCTGGGCCCCGAGGCGAGGGTCGAGGTCGCGGAGCTGATCCCGGCGGTCGTTGCGTGGAACCGCGGCCCGCTCGCGCACCTGGCGGGCCATCCGCTCGCGGACGCTCGGGTGAGCGTGCACGAGGGCGACGTGGCCTCGCGCATCGCCGCGGGGGCCTCGCTCGATGCCATCCTGCTCGATGTGGACAACGGCCCGAACGGCCTGACGCGCCCGGCCAACGACCGGCTCTACTCGGCGAGCGGCCTCGCGCGCGCGCATGCCGCGCTTCGTGCCGGCGGCGTGCTCGGCGTGTGGTCGGTGGCTCCCGACGGTGAGTTCACACGGCGCCTTGCGGCGGCCGGGTTCGAGGTCGAGGAACTGCGGCCGCGCGCGCGCGGCGGCCGGGGTGGCCGGCACACGCTCTGGGTCGGAACGCGCCGCTAGCCCCGGGGCCTCGGGGCCCCACCGACCGCCCGCGCTCGCGACCACCCCGAGGGGCAGGTGGCCGCGAGCCGCGGAACGGCCGGAGGACGGGGCCCCGCGCCCTCTAGTTCATGATCACCATGCGCCGCGTGGCGTGCTCGTCACCCGCCTGCAGCCGGTAGAAGTAGACGCCGCTCGGCACCGGGCGGCCGCTGTCGTCGCGCAGGTCCCACGTCGCCGACCAGCGGCCGGCGGCCTGGGGGCGCGACAGGACCGTGCGCACGCGCTCGCCGCGGATGCCGAACACGGTGAGCTCCACCTGCCCCGCCCGCGGCAGCGCGTAGCGGATGAGCGTGCCCGTGCGCGACACGGGATTGGGCGCGTTCTGCTCGAGCGCGAAGGCGACCGGGTCCGCGTCACCCACGCCCACCAGCACGTCGCCGTTCACATCGAACGTGCGTCGGGAGGCCGCGCCCCAGTGGCCGCCGGCATCGCGGCCGCGCACCCAGAAGTCCACGCGGCCCGCCGACACGCTGCCGGGCGCGATCACCGCCGAGACGTCGGCCACCGTCGAGCCGAAGTCGCCGCCCATCGGCTGGCCCGTGCCCGCGGCTGCGGGCGAGGCGCCGTGCGACCACTCCGCCGCCGCCACGGCCGAGCCGCCGGTGCCGGCATCGGAGATGCGCGCCAGCAGCGTGCTCGAACTGCGGTTGTCCATGGGATTGGGGTTCGCGCGCACCGAGCCGGCCACCACCACCGGGCCGCCCTGGTCGCCGCCCGCGCGCATCAAGGTGAAGTCGCCGTTCGAGGCGTCGCGCCCGGTGAGCGAGGGGCTGCCGTCGTCGGCCACGTCCACGCGCACGCGGTAGCTCGCGCCGTTGTGGAGCGCGCTCACGTCCCACGTGTAGGGCGACGGGCCCGCGTTGGCGGTCACCAGCTGCCACGAGCGGCCGCCGTCGGAGGAGTAGCGGATCGAGCGCCCCACGACCGAGGCGCCGCCGTACGGCGTCTCGGTCCACGCCACCTGCACGGCGTCCCCGGTCACCACCTCGCCGCCATCGGGGCTCGTCACCTGCACGTCGGGATGGTCGTTGCCGATCAGCCAGACGAGCGAGCGGTCGAGGATGTCCACGCGGTCGGCGGCGTTCACGAACTGCGCCCACTCGAACGCGTTGTAGAGCACGCGGGTCGGCGTGCCGCCCCACACGGCGCTGGCCGGATCGCCGAGCGGTGTGCCGCTCTGCCAGCGCACGCCGATGTGGTCGGGGGTCGCATCGGCGTTGCGCCACACGTAGGCGCCGGTGCCGGTGCCCGGCACCAACTGGATCTCGTCGCCGCTCGCCCCCTGGCGGTGGCCGACGTAGGGCACGCCCGCCGCGTAGGGATCGCCGATCGGGTCGCCGGCGACGCCCTGGTTCACCACCCACGCCGCCGGGTCCTCGAGGAAGCGCGCGTGCAACGTGTTCTCGAGCCATGCGGCCCGGGACGGCGTGTGGAAGCCCGAGGCGGGGTCGGTGAACGCCCAGGCGATGTCGTGTCCGGTCACCGCGATGCGACCGCCGCCCGCCACCAGCCGGTCGATCGAGTCGCGCGCCGCGTCCGGCACCGGCGGGTACTGCTCCTGGCCCACCTGCCACCACACCGCGGTGTAGGACCTCATGCCCTCGTCGCGGTTGCCCACCAGCGGATGCGTGATGGTGCCGCCCTCCAGCAAGGCCGGACTCCAGCCGCGCTCGATCAGCGCGTCCACGTACTGGTTCGTCGCGGGGAAGCTGCCGTCGCCGATGACGACCAGGATGTCGCCGCGCTGGCCGCTGACGAAGCGGTGATGCTGGCCGGCGTTGTCGTCGAGCGTGCGGTTGCCGTTCTGGTCCACCGATTCGACGTCGTAGAAGTACTCGGTCTCGGGCTCGAGGCCGCTGAGCAGCACGCCGTGCGAGAGCACGAGCCCCGCCTGCTCGGGCGACGACAACCCCAGCGCCGGCGTGGTGCCGTAGTGCACGCGGCTCGTCGCCGGCACGTCGGTGAGCCAGTCGATGCGCTGGGTCTCGCCGCGCTCGGTGGCGCCGACCCCGGTGATGACCGGTCCGTCGAAGTCCACGGTGGCACTCGCCGTCACCTGCCCGACCGGCGCGGCATCCGCGTAGGTGACATGAATCGAGTCGCCGTGGGAGACGGACAGCCTCCCATCGCCGCCCGCGGCCGCGAGCGGCGTGGTGGGGAACGTCCCCGTGAAGACGCCGCCGCTGCCGGTGAGCGTCAGCGCCTCGGGCGAGGACTCCGTCGAGGAGGAGACCATGACGGTGAGCGGGCCGACCGCGTCAGCGTCGTGCACGCGCACCGCGATCTGGTCCTCGCGGCCGTACACATGGCGGTCGAGCGTGATGAGGCCGCTCACATGCCCGACGCCGCCGGTGACCGCGATCGCGAACGGCTGCGGGCCGAAGGGCACGTTGGTGCCGCGCACCCGGATGGTCCAGCGGCCGGTGACCGGCACGTTCAGGCGCACGCCCTCCTCCACGTTGAGGAAGTCCGCCGCGCCGCCCGGCACGGACTGGCTGCTCGTCAGCACGTTGCCGAGGTAGGTGACGCCGTTGGGGTCGGTGACCGTCAGGTCGAGGTCGTTGACCAGTTGGGTGAGCGAGGCGGGGTTGCCCTCGCGGTCGGTCCAGCACGCCGTGATCTTGAGCGGCACGAGGCTGTTGGTGACGTAGAGCTGGTACTCGGCGTACTGGCCGGTGACGAGCCCGGCGGTGTCGTCCACCAACGCCAGCCGGATGGCGTCGCCGGGGAAGAAGAGCGCGTTGTCGAGCTTGATGCGCCCCCAGCCGACGGCGTGGTCGGGCAGCGAGTGTCCCGGCATGTCGTCGTCGGTCGAGCTGATCGCCATCGCCTTGAGCAGCGCGGCGCTCGGCGTGAAGCCGTTGCCCGGCGTGGGCGAGCCCGTCGGGTACCAGCCCTCGGTCAGGTACTGGCGCATGAGCGTGGCGGCGCCCGCCGCCGCCGGACACGACATGCTGGTGCCGGCGAGGCCCTTGTAGCCGGTGTCGTTCGCGCCGTTGGCCGAGCTGAGCCCGCTCAGCGGCGTCAGGCCATCGCCGGGCGCGCAGATCGTCGGCTTGCGCCGCCCGTCCTCGGTCGGCCCCTCGCTGCTGAAGGAGGCCTTCACGCCCGCCGCCGCGCCGTTCTGGGTGGCGCCCACGCTGACGCAGTTCTTGGCCACGGCCGGGGAGCCGACCTGGGCCACCGTGAACGTGTTGCCGTTGGAGTAGAAGATGGCGAAGTCCTTGTGGTCCCACATGAACTGGTCCACGGTCATCGCGTTGACGTCGTAGTTGTTGGAGGCTGCGCCCCACGAGTTCGACGAGATGCGCGCCGCGCCTCCCGCGTTGCCCGCGTAGGGGGGCCCGAACAGCAGGTTCAGGTCGCCCGGCGCCGAGATGGAGTTGGTGAGGTTGCCGGCGTCGGTGAAGTAGAGCTTGGCCTTGAGCGCCATGCCGTCGCGCAGGTCGCTCGCGAACGGCGAGTCGTCGCCGCAGACCGTGCCCGCGGTGTGCGTGCCGTGATGCGACGCGCCCACGGCGTCTCCGAACACGATGCCCGGCAGCGCCTCCTTGTAGGCGATGATCTTGCG
>CAZMQP010000120.1:0-7364 GCA_964568385.1 uncultured bacterium | reverse complement strand
GGCCGGCGGCGGCTGGCTGCGCGCCGACGCGCTCGCCGCGCTGCTGGCGCTGCTGGTCTCGGGGATGGGACTCGTGACGGGCGCCTACGCGCTCGATTACATGGCGCTCGTGCGCGCCGAGGAGCCGCACGATGCGCGCTGGGAGGCCGGCCGCTACGAGGCGCTCGTGCTGCTGCTGGTCGCCTGCCTGCAGCTGTCGGCGCTCACGGACGACCTCGCGCTGATGTGGATCGCGCTCGAGGGCGCGACGCTCAGCTCGGCCCTGCTGGTCGGCTACTACCGCCGCCCCGGCGCCATCGAGGCGGCCTGGAAGTACCTGATCCTCGGCTCGGTCGGCATCGCGCTGGCCCTGTTCGCCACGGTGCTGCTGCATCACGCCGGCGCGCGCGCGCTCGGCACCGGCAGCGAGAGCCTGCGCTGGAGCCTGCTGATGGGCAACGCCACGGCGCTCGATCCGCGCTTCGTGCGGCTGGCGTTCCTGTTCGCGCTGGTGGGCTACGGCGCCAAGGCGGGCCTGGCGCCCATGCACAGCTGGGTGCCCGACGCCTACAGCCAGGCCCCCGCGCCGGCGGCGGCGCTGCTCGCCACCGCGCTGGGGTCGGTCACGCTGGTGGCCCTGCTGCGGTTCCACGCCATCGCGGCGGCGTGCGTGGGGCTCGAGTGGTCGTCGGGCCTGCTGGCGCTGTTCGGTGCGCTGTCCATGGTGGTGGCGGTGCCGTTCCTGCTCATCCAGGGCGAGTTCAAGCGGCTGCTGGCGTGGTCGAGCCTCGAGCACCTGGGGTTCGTCACGCTCGCGATCGGGTTCGGCTCGCCGCTCGCCGTGTTCGCGGGCCTGCTGCACCTGCTCACGCAGTCGTTCGCCAAGGGGCTGGCGTTCCTGACCGCCGGGTCGCTGCTGCGCGCCTCGGGCTCGCGGCGCATGGACCACACGACCGGCGTGCTCGTCGCCTCGCCCGCGCTCGGCGCGCTGCTGCTCGTGGCCGCGCTCGGCCTGACCGGGCTGCCGCCCGCCGGCACGTTCGTCTCCGAGTGGCTCGCCCTGGCGGGCGGACTGGCGACCGGCCGCAGCGCGGCGGCGCTGGTGGCGTTCGTGGCGCTGGCGATGGCGTTCCTCGGAGTGGCGTTCCACGTCTCGCACATGCTGCTCGGCGCGCCGCGGCCCGACTTCCGCGACCGGCTGCCGCGCCGCTCGCAGCTGCCGATGGCGGCGCTGGCGGCCCTCACCCTCACCCTCGGCCTGTGGCTGCCGGCGCCGCTGCGCACGCTGCTCGAGCAGGCCGCCCAGGTGCTGCTGCCATGACCACCACCCCGGGCGAGCTCTTCCCGCTCGACCGCGCGCTGCGCGGCCTGCGCGAGCGCTTCGGCGACGCCGTGCTCGACGTGGAGCGTGTGTCGCTGCGCGAGCAGGTGGTGGTGGTGCCGCCGGCGCGGCTCGCCGAACTCGTCGAGGCCGCCACCCGCGAGTGGGACGGCACGCTGCTGGCCCTGTTCGGGCTCGACGAGCGCGCCACGGCGGGACGCTACCGGCTGCATGCGATGTGCTCGTTCGCACCGCAGGACGCCGTGCTCACGTTCGTCGCCGGCGTCGCGGAGACGCCCGGCCGCTACCCGAGCGTCGCCGCGCGCGTGCCGTCGGCGCTCTGGCTGGAGCGCGAGATGGCCGACCTGCTCGGCGTGGTCCCCGAGGGGCACCCGGACCCGCGCCCGCTCATCGCCCATGCCGGCTGGCCCGCCGGCATGCACCCGCTGCGGCGCGACTTCACGCCGCCCGCCGAGGCGTCGTGGGCGCCGCGGCTGACCGCGCCCGCGATCGAGGGCGAGGGCGCCTTCGAGATCGCCGTCGGACCCATCCATGCGGGGCTCATCGAGCCGGGGCACTTCCGGTTCGCGAGCACGGGCGAGTCGGTGCTGCAGCTCGACGTGAAGCTCGGCTGGGCGTGGCGCGGCCTCGAGAAGCTGGCCGAGGGCGCGACGGTCTCGCGCGGGCTCGAGATGGCCGAGCGCCTGTGCGGCCTGTGCTCGTTCCACCATGCGCTCGCCTATTGCGGCGCGGTCGAGGAGCTGGCGGGCGTGCAGGTGCCGCCGCGGGCGAGGGCCATGCGCGTGGTGTTCGCCGAGCTCGAGCGCATCGTCAACCACGTCGGCGACCTCGCGGGCATCCTCCAGGACGTCGCGTGGGTGGTCGGCTCGGCCGAGTGCCTGCGCCTCAAGGAGCAACTGCAGCAGGCGGCCGACGCGCTGTTCGGGCACCGGTTCCTGCGCGGCTGCTGCGTGCCGGGGGGCGTCACCCACGACCTCGACGACACGCGCCAGCTGTGGCTGCGGCACGTGCTCGCCGACGTGCGCGCCGACGCCGAGCAGGTGCGCCGCCTGGCGCTCGCGGACCCCTCGGTGGTGGACCGGCTCACCGGCACCGGCGTGCTGGCGCCGGCCGTGGTGCGCGACCTCGGGGCGACCGGCCTCGCGGCGCGGGCGAGCGGACGCGACCTCGACCTGCGGCGCCATCACCCCTACGCGCTCTACCGCGAGCTCGACTTCTCGGTCGTGACGCGCACGGCCGGCGACGTGCGTGCGCGCCTCGAGGTGCGCTTCGACGAGATCATCGAGTCGCTCAACCTGATCGACCAGCTCGTGCACCGGCTGCCGGGCGGGCCGCTCGTCCAGCACGTCGGCGAGATGCCGGCCGGCCGCTGGGGCTTCGGTCTCGTGGAGAGCGCCCGCGGCGCGCTGTCGCACTGGCTGCACCTGGGGCCCGACGGCCGCATCGCCGACTGGCGCGTGCGCTCGGCCTCGCACGCGTTGTGGCCGGCGCTGGCGCAGAGCGTGCCCGGCAACATCGTCCCCGACTTCCCGCTCATCAACAAGAGCTTCAACCTGTGCTACGGCTGCTGCGACAAGTGAGGGCCTGACCATGTGGGAGGTGCTGCAGCGTCCGATCCAGCGCGGCGTGCTCGCCGGCCGCGAGGCGGTGAGCCTGCCGACGGGCATGACCCTGGCGGCCAGCGACCCGGCCATGGCACCCGAGATGGCGGGCGAGGCGCTGCGCACCGAGGTGCAGCGGCTGTTCCGCGGCAGCCTCAAGCTGCGCGTGGTCTCGGCGGGCAGCTGCAACGGCTGCGAGAGCGAGCTGCAGGCGCTGTTCGCGCCGTTCCACGACCTGCAGCGCCACGGCATCGACGTGGTGGCCTCACCGCGTCACGCCGACGGGCTGCTGGTGACGGGCCCGGTCACGCGGCATCTCGAGGAGGCGCTGCGCCTGACCGACGAGGCGACCCCGCGGCCACGCCTGGTGATCGCGGTGGGCGACTGCGCCTGCGACGGCGGCTTCTGCCGTGACTCGTTCGCGGTGCATCGCGGCGCCGCCTCGGTGCTGCCGGTGGACGTACGCATCCCCGGCTGCCCGCCGAGACCGCGCGAGATCATCGACGCGCTGCTCATGGCGCTCGGACGGCTCACGGTGCGCGAGGGCGCGCGGGCGCCCGGCGCCTGAGGGCGCTCCGGCCTCATCGGCCCGCTCGACGCCGGTCAGCCCTTGGCCAGATCCCGCTGGCGCTGCTCACGGCGCTCATCGCCGCGGCCCTTGGCGTAGCCCCACTGGTACACGATCAGCACCGCGATCACGTGCACCACCCACCAACCCAGCTTGAGGAACGCCAGTCCTTCGGGCAGCGGGATCATCTCGGCACCTCCGGGTCGCGCGCGCCCAGGGCGCGCAGGAAGTCGCGGTCCGCCTCCAGCACCTCGGCCAGCGGCACGTCGGCGGGCGCCAGCCAGCGCGACGCGTGCACGGCTTCGGACGGCGAGAAAGCGAACGAGTCGAGGGTCGCACGGATGAACGTGATCTCGACCGACAGGTGATCGTAGTCGTGCGCGTGGACGGCGATGGTCTCGTGCGCGACGGCGCCCACGCCCAGTTCCTCGCGCACCTCGCGCACGAGCGCGTGTTCGGGCGTCTCGCCCGCCTCGATCTTGCCGCCGGGGAACTCCCACTGCAGCCCGAGCGGGCCGCCCGGCGGCCGCTGCGTGAGCAGCAACCGGTCGGCATCACGCACCACGGCCGCCACCACCCGCACGCGCCGCCTCGTCGCCGGCCCGCTCACGCGAAGCGCTCGGCGGCGGCCGTCTCGAAGCGCAGCAGGTAGCGCCGGTCGCCGGCCTCGCGGGCGGCGAGCGCCTCGCGCGCCAGCAGGCACAGCGCGTGCGACTGCGACTCGGTCAGCGTGGGACGGCGCAGTGACCGGGGCAGCTTGAGGTAGCTGGGCGCGGTGTCGATGAGCAGCGGCGAGCGGGCGAGCGCGAACAGGTCGCAGGCGCGTTCGCCGCGCGGCACGAGTTCGCGAGCCTGCAGCAGGTGCATCAGCTCGTGCGCCACCGTGAACAGGTGGAGCCGGCGCGGACGCACCCAGATGCCCGGCCGCTCGGGGTCGAGCGAGCCCCAGCCGAGCACGCCGGGCTTCTGCGCGAAACCGACGCGGATCGAGAGCCCGTCGAGCTCGGGGTAGAAGCGGCGCACGTACTCGATGCGCTCGAGCACGCGGGCCCGGTGCGGCGAGCGCTCGACGAGCCGCGACAGCCGCCAGCGCGGCCGCTCGGGGCCGAGGTCCATCGCCAGTTGCTCGAGCGGGGCCGGGCGGCGACGGCGGCGCTTGCGCGGGCCCGTGGGCGCGCGGCGGGGCGGAGCGGCCAGCGCCATGTCGCGCGCGATGCGTGCGGCACGGCGGAGCGTGCGGAGAAGGGCGAGCATCGGGCGCGGAGTCTCACCGCGCCCGGCACGCCGGTCAACCCCGCACCGCTTCCCCGCCCCGGTCGTTTCTGCCAATGTGCCGCCCCATATGGAGCCGCGGCCGGAACTCTCGTTCGTCATCCCCGCCTACAACGAGGCGGCGAACCTGCCCACGCTCCTCGCCGAGTTGCGGCGCGCCATCGCCGCCACGGGCCGCACGCACGAACTGATCCTGGTGGATGACGGCAGCACCGACGGCACCGCGGAGTGGCTGCGCGCCGAGGCGGGCCGCGATGCCGCGCTGGTGCCGGTGGTGCTGGTGCGCAACGCCGGCCAGAGCGCCGCGCTGGCGGTGGGGCTGGGCCGCGCCCGCGGCGACGTGGTCGTGACGATGGACGCCGACCTGCAGAACGACCCGGCCGACCTGCCGCGGCTGCTCTCGGCGCTGGAGTTCGCCGACGTGGTCTCCGGGATCCGCCTGCACCGCCAGGACGACTGGATGCGGCGCGCCAGTTCGAGCATCGCCAACACGGTCCGGCGGCTCATCCTGCGCGACCCGGTCACCGACATCGGCTGCTCGTTCAAGGCCTACCGCGCGCACGCGCTGGTGGGCCTGCCGATGTTCGTGGGCGTGCACCGGTTCCTGCCGGCGCTGTGCGCGTTCCGCGGCGCGCGCTTCACCGAGGTGCCGCTCTCCCACCGGCCGCGCCGCCACGGCACGTCCAAGTACGGCGTCGGCAACCGGCTGTGGCGCGGCATCGCCGACCTGATCGGCGTGCAGTGGCTCAAGATCCGGCTGCTGCACTACGAGGTGGACGAGCGCGACTCGATGCGCTGAGCCCCGCGGCGCATTCCGAGCCGTGGCCGGCCGGGAATCGAGCGGCCCGGGCCCGCGAGCCCGCCGTCCGCGCCTCGCCCCTGGCCGCGGCCGCCACCCCAGCAACCTCGGCAAGCCCATGCGAGGACATGCGTTGTGCCCAGTGCCCCGCAAACCCCGCAGCGACCGGCATTTCGGGACCGTGCCTTGGCATCCGACCTGCATGAGGAGTCCCGCGTCGCCGAAGCCGGCGATGACGTGACATCGTGAATCACTGCTGGACCCTTGATCGGGACAGCTTCGAACCACCCCTCGGATTCGAAGATGGCCGTGAGAGGCGACAACACACGTGTCGGGTGCCCGGAACGCATCCGCCGCGAGTGATGTCCAGCGCAGCGCGTGGGGCACGGACGTGCCATGCGTCAGGGCAGCATCATGCCCGGCTGCCGCCTTCACACCTTCCTCCGTACGCCGAGAGGTTGACCCGCGGATCCTCGCCCGTGCACCGCACGCGAGCCAGGCCCGCGCTGGACCCTCGTGTCGGCGTGCGACCCCCCTCGGCGCCGTCGGCACAGGCCGCGCGGACCCGGAACGCGCCCGTGGAGCCTCGCCGGCACCGCGCGAAGCCCGCCCGATTCGCTCCGTCCGCGCGGGTGCGCAGGCACCCCTCGGCAGGCCACTCGTTCGGCGGAGCGGACCCTCGTGTGCCGTTGTCGTGCCGGATGCACCCCTCGGCGGAAGGTGCGATGGCGGCCACGCTGTTCGAACGGCCCCGTGGCCGGCCCCGCTGGGCACCCCTCGGCACAGCGGACCGGTGCGGGGCCGTCTCGTTGTTGCGCTCGCCCCGCACGCCCCCTACCTTCGCGCCTGCACTCCCCTGCCCGACTTCATGGAGGAAGTCCCGTGCGCGCGACCATCCGCTGCTTCGTCACCCTGCTCGCCCTCGCCGCCTCCGCCGCGCCCGCCTCCGCGGCCGGCCAGCCCCTCGACGGCATCGAGGTGATGACCGCCACCGTGTTCGAGAAGGGCCAGAGCTCGTTCTCGGGCGTCGGCCTGCGCGCCCGCCTGAAGAGCGAACGGCTCGTGCCCGCGGTGGACGTGATGCCGTGGATCGAGTACTGGCGCAACGCGACGCGCATCGACGCCTTCCAGCTCAAGGCGACGCGGCGCGACGCCACGCTCGGCTGCGACCTGCGCTGGAACTTCGACGCCGGCACCTTCCGGCCCTACGTGGGCGGAGGGCTCGGGCTGCACTTCCTGTCGGCCGAGGTGGACGCGCCCGGTTCCGGATTCAGCGAGGCCAACGAGTCCGTCACCAAGGGCGCGCTGTCGCTGCTGGGCGGCGTGCGGATGGGCGAGGGCCAGCGCTTCGACCAGTTCGCCGAACTGCGCCTGCACGCGCTGCCGCGGGCGACGCAGGTGAAGCTGCACCTCGGCCTGAGCTGGAACCTGGGGACGCTGGCGGGGCAGTAGCACGACGGCGGTGGCGACAGGTGTCCCTGTCGTGCGTGCGATGCAGTCGCGTCTCAGCACGAGGTCGGGCCTTCGCCTCTTCCACGGAAGATCTGACTTGACGCCCTGCGGCCAGTGCTCGGCGTCGGCCCGGGACGGCATCGCCCAAGGCGCGCCAGACGCGCATGGCGGCTCGCAGACCTGCTCGTGGGCGGCATGGCTGCTTTTTCTCACGAACGTGCCGGCCGAGCGCGCTGCACGCATCCACGGCGCTCGCGAACCGCGATGCTAGTGTTCGCCTCCGCCCTCGTGTGACCCGCCCCCGCTGTGAGTCCCATCATGCGGATCCCCTCGCTGTCGCACCTGGCCGAT
>CAZMQP010000119.1:0-7483 GCA_964568385.1 uncultured bacterium | reverse complement strand
GGCGCGCGTGCGGGCGCGGTAGTCGCAGTAGCCGCAGCGCGGCCCCGGCGGCGGCGGCTCGGGCGCGGCGAGCACCCCCGCGACCTCGGCGAGGAACGCCTCGAAGGCCGCGTCATCGCGCTGGACCGGCACCCACTCGGGATGGAAGCGGCCATAGACCTCGGCCGTCTGGCGGCCGCGCCGCATCTCGCGCGGCTCCAGGCACAGCAGCCCCAGCGTGCCGATGGGCCCGCGGCCGAAGGCGCCCGGCGCCGGGCGTTCGAGGCTCCAGGCGTAGGCGTGCAGCTGGCGGCCGTAGCGGGCCGGGCTCACCTCGCCCGGCATGGCGGTCTTGAAGTCGATCACGCCCCAGCCGCCGTCGTCGAACGCCACCATCATGTCGAGCCGGCCCTTGAGCGCCACGGCGGCGCCGGTGCCCGGCAGCGGGATCGGCGCCGAGAGCACGTCCTGCTCGCCGTGCCGGAACGTGCCGGGCGGCAGCACGCCGGGCAGCATGTCCTCGGTGCGCTGGCCGTCGAAGCTCGCCGCCTCGAGGTCGGCGAGCACGCCGAACACGCGCGGGAACGGCGTGCGGGGCCGCCGCCAGTCGCGGGCCACCTGCAGCCAGTAGCAGCGGCGGCACTCCTCCCACAGGAAGTTGAAGTCCGAGGGCCGCAGCGTGAACACCCGCCCGGGCGGCGCGTCGGGGTTCACGGGCCCCGCCGCGGCTGCGCGCCGGCGACGCGGCTGTGCCCCATGTGCTTGTCGCGGTACATGAGGCGGTCGGCCTGCGTCAGCAGCTCGCCGGCGCTCATCGCCCCGTCCCACTCGACCCCGCCGATGCTGAGCGTGGAGCCGAACGGCGAGCGCATGCGCAGCGACTCGGCGACGCGGCCGGCCATCACCTCGCTGCCGGCCAGGTCGGTGAGCGCGATCACCACGAACTCGTCGCCGCCCACGCGGAAGCCGCTGTCGACGCCTTCGCGCGAACAGCTGCGGATCACCGCCGCCACCATGCGCAGCAGGTTGTCCCCGGCGGCGTGCCCGAAGCGGTCGTTGACCTGCTTGAGGTCGTCCACGTCCATGAACATGAGGGTCAGGGGGTGGCCGAGGCGGCGCGACCGCCGCATGGCCCGCGCCAGCTCGCGCTCGAGCGCGCGGCGGTTGCCGAGGCCGGTCAGCGCGTCGGTGAGCGTCAGCGCCTCGAGCTCGGCCAGGTGGCGCCGGGCGGTCTCGCGCTCGCGCCGCATCAGCACCAGCACCCACACGCCGAACACGACCGCCAGCGCCGAGACCCCGATCGAGGCCCACATGTCGCGCGGCGACCGCACCAGTTCGCCCGACTCCCACAGCGTCGTGAGCCAGGGCGCCAGCGCGAACAGCAGCACGGCGCCGAGCAGCGGCCAGGTGGCCGGCGAGCGCCGAAGCGGGGTCGGAGTCGGGGGTCGGAACATGCCGGGGCCGAATGTAGCAGAGGGGCGTCCGCGTCCCTCTAATTGTACCGGCGGCTCGTCATGCGATCCGCACGGTCGCAAGCTCTTCCAGCAGAGGCGGTTCCGCTGCTACTGTCGGCGCGAACCGACCACCGTGGTCCGCCCGTCCCGAAGGGGGAGCCCCATGCCCGAGGTGAAGAGCAGCGCCCGCGTGCGACCGCTCGACGAGCTCGACATCGCCGGGATCGTGCGCATCGACGAGCGCATCACCGGCATCTACAAGCCCGACCAGTGGGAGCAGCGCGTGATGTACTACCTGCGGCGCGACCCGCTCGCCTCGCAGGTGGCCGAGGTGGACGGCAAGGTGGTGGGATTCATGCTCGCCGACGTGCGCGCGGGCGAGTTCGGGCTCGAGGAGCCGGGCGGCTGGGTGGAGCGCTTCGGCATCGACCCCGACTACCGAGGCCGCGACCTCGGCCGCGCCCTGTTCGAGGCGATCACGACGCACTTCCGCGCACGCGGCGTCCAGAGCGTGCGCACGCTGGTGGATCAGAACGACGCCGGCATCACGGGATTCCTGGGCAGCATCGGCTTCAAGCCGTCGGCGCTCCAAGCGCTCGAGATCCAGCTCTGAGAGGAGTCAGCCCACGATGAAGGTCGAGACTGCGGAGCTTCCGAAGCGGTACCACAGCGCCGTCGAGCACTGGCGCCGCCACAACTTCAAGGACTACCCGAAGCTGCTCGAGGACTGGGAGAAGTACTTCCCGACCGACGAGAAGTTCTGCCTGTGCTCCAAGATGGAAGTGGGCACGCCCGACGTGATCGAGATCGGCGAGCAGAAGGGCGAGAAGAAGCGCATCAAGCCCGACGAGCTGACCGAGGACCAGGCCAAGCACCTGCTCGCGATCATCAAGGCGCAGGCGTCCACCGAGTTCGGCTCGATCCAGCAGCACCAGGGCACCATCGACCGCGCCATGGACGACCAGGATCGCGCGTGGGTGATGCGCGTGATGGCCGAGGAGCTGCGGCACGGCTACCAGATGCTGCACCTGCTGCTGTCCGAGGACTGGACGCACGTCTCGGGCGGCATCACCGGCGAGCAGATGGTCGAGGAGATCCTCTCCATGACCACCGGCAGCCACGTGCTCGACAGCTTCAACCTCGACTACGACTCGTTCGTGGACAACGTCACGTTCGCCGCGATCATCGACCGCGTGGGCAAGTACCAGCTCACCATGCAGAAGGTGTGCGCCTACAAGCCCATGGCCGACTCCATGCCGCCCATGCTGCGCGAGGAGGCGTTCCATCTCGCCGCCGGCGTCATCCCGATGCGGCGCTGGGCGCAGAAGGCCGCCCAGGGCGACCCGCTCATCTCGATGCACATGATGCAGCACTCGCTCAACAAGTGGGTGCCGCGCGGGTTCGAGATGTTCGGTGACGAGCGCGGCGGCGACACCAACCTCAAGTACGGCTTCAAGGACATGGGCAACCGCGAGGCGGTGGACCAGTACTTCGTCGAGATCACCAAGATGATCCGCGACATCAACTCGCGGTTCCTGCGCGCGCGCTTCCCCGACTACCCGCTCGACCGGATCGAGCAGGTGCTCGACGAGCTGACCACGAGCCGCGGCACCCATCACGGCGTGCGCCACGAGGACCTGCTGCGCGTGCCCCCGATGCGGTTCTTCCGCCGCAAGGGCGTGCATGCGTTCGAGATGGTGGGGCTCGACGGCGAGGAGTACACCGATGCCGACGAGTACCTGCGCTACCTGGCAAAGCAGCTCAACGACGGCTACGTGGCGAGCCGCGACATGCGCAACTACGCCGACTGCCTGCGCAAGGTGGCGGCCGGCGAGATGACGCGCGACCAGGCGGTGAAGGCCATGCCCAAGCTCAAGCGCGTGGGCGGCAGCTGCCCGTGCTCGCGGTCGGTGCGCTGGGTGATGGAGGAGTCGAACGGCGACGAGACCACCGTGGCGGTGCGCAAGCACTGAGCGCCGGCGCCAGCCGCACCTCCCGAACGCCGCTCCGCGAACGCGCGGGGCGGCGTTTCGGCTTCCAAGCCGGCGACCGTGGCCGCTCGGACGAGCCCTGCTACGAGGCACCGGCGATGTTCCAAGACGAGTTCAACGTCGGTCCCGCGGTCAGGGTCTCCGAGTCAGCACCCGGATATCGAACGGTCCGGCTCGACCTGTGCATTTCCCTCATTGACCGCCCCGATAGGCATTACTAGTCTCCACAAGGTGGCACATGCCGGAATTGGGGCTGCTTCATGCCGAACCTTGGAGGATCGATGCTCAGTCTCTCGTCCGCCACCTTCCGCGTGAACCTCCGCACGCAGCAAGGAGCCGTCACCTCATCGAATTGCCTGCGCCGTGCAATCCTGTTCGCATCGACCGCGACCGCTGTGTGGTGCGCACTCCTGACTTCTCCCACACAGGCAGCGGTCAACGGGACCTGGGTCCGCCTCGCCGAGGGCGGGACGCAGCCGCCGCCGCAGCGTGACCCCGGAGTCGCGTACGACCCGTTGCGGGATCGACTGGTCGCCGTGGCAGGAGGGGGCTCGACTTGGGTTCTGGACCTCTCATCGCCCTCGAACTGGACCCAGTTGGGGGTCCCCAGCTACTCGAGTACGGGATTCGAGCGCGCGATCTACGATCCGGTTGGCGATCGCATGGTCATGATCAACTCGAGCATGCAGGTGTACACGCTATCGCTCGCTGCCCCCAACAGCTGGCAGCTCCTCTCCGTTCAAGGCGGCGGGCCAGCGCCGAGGTCGTTCTTCGCCGCTGCGCACGACGCACTGCGCAATCGACTCATCATCTTCGGCGGAGGCCCCTACACGGGGATCTTCGCTGACCTCTGGGCCCTGACCCTGGATGGCACTCCCACGTGGACCAGGATCGATCCGACAGGTCCGCCCCCGGTGCCGGCCTGGGGGCCCCTCGCCGTCTATGACAGGGCTGGCGACCGCCTCATCGTGGGTATGGGCTCAAGTGACATAGGCTACTCGGTCAACTCGAATCTCCACTCCGTCAACCTCTCAGGGTCTCCGGAGTGGACGCCGCTCGCGCCGCTGGGAGCGAGCCCGACCGCGAGAATGCTCCCCTCGGCCGAGTACGATCAGAGCCTGAACCGAGTTCTCCTGTTCGGCGGCTACCCCCTCTCCGATGATCACATTTGGTCACTCGAGTTGGGCAGCTCTCCGGCGTGGGTGCAGCTCATCCCCGTTGGAGTCCCCCCCGGACTGCGATGGTCCACGGGAACAGCGATGCGACAAGGATATGGGGACTTTCTCATCTTCTCGGGAATCAATGGCAGCGTCATCGCCGATACGTGGGTCCTGCGCGGACCGGATGTTGGCCCCCCCTTCCTCGACTCATTCTCGCCGACTGCGGGAAGCGTCGGCGACCAGGTGTCGATCTTCGGGAGCCGATTGAGCTCCGTCTCCTCCGTGAGTTTCAATGGCACTCCTGCCTCCATCACCTCCGTCGGTTTCAGCCGCCTCGAAGTCGTGGTGCCCGCCGGATCGACGACGGGCCCCCTCACCGTCACCAGTCCTGCGGGAAGTGCAACGAGCACGCTGCCGTTCCTCGTCGGCGAGCGCCCGATCGTGACGTCAGCCACTCCGACCTCGGGCAGGATCGGCCAGTCGATCAACCTGATCGGCCAGCACTTCACCGGCGCAACGACCGTGCGGGTGGGAGGCACCGGCAGCGCTCCCTTCACAGTGGTCAGCGACGAGTTGATCACATTCACGGTCGACGCCCTCGCCACCACTGGACCCATCACCGTCTCGACTCCGGTCGGTTCCGGCACGAGCGCGTTCTCGTTCACCGTCCGCGCGGATGACCCACGCCCCCAACTTCTGAGTGTTCGAGATGTTCCCTCGGATCAGGGCGGCAAGGTGCTTCTGCGCTGGCGTGCCAGCGACTTCGACAGCGACCGCCATCGCACGATCCGCGGATACCGAGTTTGGCGCCGGGCCCCGCTTGAAGAGGGAGCGGCCGAGAAGGCAACCGCGCTCGGATGGAAGTCGAGCCGCTCACTTGGACTCTCCTCCGAGGACGGCGGTGAGTTCTGGGAGAGCCTTGCCGAGCTTCCAGCCGCATTCCTCCCCGGCTACGCCTACGCCGCGGCCACGCTTCAGGACTCGACGGAATCGGGGAACCCTCTGACGGCCTTCTTCATCCAGTCCCTGACTGCGGACCCATTCGTCTTCTACAATTCACCTCCGGACAGCGGCTATTCCGTGGACAACCTCGCGCCCCCGGCGCCCGCGCCTTTCGAGGTGCAATACGGGCACACGGCGAACATCCTGCGCTGGCGCGCCATAGGGCTCGCTGATCTCCAGGGGTATGAAATCCATCGTGGAACATCCCAAGATTTCGTCCCCTCGACGCTCACGCTCCTCGCGATCGACACGGACACGACCTATATCGATTCGCCAGGCGCCCACCACTATCGGATCGCCGCGCGTGACGTTCACGGGAACCGCAGTCGTTTCCTCTCCGCGAGCCCGGACCGGCCCGTGGGGACGCTTGTCACGTGGCTGAACGCGACACGCACCGCGCGACGCATCTCCCTCTCGTGGTATTCGGGCGGAAATGCCGGCCTTCACGCGAGCGTGTACCGCCGGGAAGCCGAGTCCGACTGGCTCCAGATCGGTCGAACCGTCGCCGATGGCCGCGGCTATCTCGAATTCGAGGACGGCACCATCGAGGACGGGGCCCGATATGCCTACCGTCTCGGAGTCCTCGAGGCGGACGGCAGCGAGTCCTTCCTCGGTGAGGGATGGGTGGAGCCGCTGGCGCTCGAGGTGGCGTGGGCGCGGCCGCTCATCAATCCGAGCGTGGACGGCAGGATCCAGCTACAGCTCTCGCTCCCGGCGAACGAGTCCGTCGATGTTCGCCTCCTTGACGTCACGGGGCGGCTACTCGACCGGCGCGCGTTCACGGCCGGTGGTGGCCGCGAGGAGTCGATGGAGTTCAGCGCTGGCTCGAGGCTCCGCCCCGGAGTCTACGTTGTGAGCGTGACCGGACGCTCCTCCACGCTCACGAGGCGTGTGGTGGTTCTCCGGTGACGTGATGCAAGACGTAGACGACGAGGTGCGCTTCGGAGTCCGAGGGCCGAGTGACCCCAGCGCCAGCAGTCGCGCCTGCTCAGGTGCCGGTTGTCGAGCGAGTGGGCGGCTGGGCGGCAGGCACGCGGTGGATCTCGTGATGCTGCAGACGACGAGCGACGATGCGAATCGGGACCTTGGTCGGGGTCGAGCGGCTTGGGCTCATGGCGGAGTCAGGATTCCCCGCCGCACCTGACGACCCCTGCAGGCGGGTCGGCCTTGGTCCGCACTCACGCCCGCGCCAACCCTCGCCGATACCCGAGTCAAAGCGCCCGTGCGCCTGCGTGACAGCCGCGCCGCGCGGCTCCTAGTATCCGGAGCCTCTCCGCCCATCCCCACCCCGCACCCTGGACGCCCAGACGATGCCGATCCCGCCCCGCACCCAGCCCACTGTCGCCTACTTCTGCATGGAGTACGGCCTGCACGAGTCGTTCCCCATCTACTCGGGCGGCCTCGGCATCCTGGCCGGCGACTACATCAAGACCGCGAAGGACATGAACATGCCCATGGTGGCCATCGGGCTGCTGTGGGCGCGCGGCTACTGCGTGCAGCGCATCGGCGCCGACGGCCGCCCCTACGAGGAGTTCCCGGGGTTCGATGCGCCGTTCCTCGAGGACACCGGGGTGCGCGTGCGCGTGCGGGTCCGCGGCGCCGAGGTGCAGTGCCGCGTGTGGCTGTCGCAGCAGCACGGCCACTGCCCGCTGTTCCTGATCGATCCGGTGCGGCACGCCGACCGCTGGATCACGCACCGGCTCTACGAGGCCGGCACCGACACCCGCATCGCGCAGGAGATGCTGCTCGGGATCGGCGGCGTGCGGGCGCTGGGCTGGCTCGGCTACGACATCCACACGTACCACTTCAACGAGGGTCACGCGGTCTTCGCCGGCATCGAGATGATCGCGGAGCTCATGGAGCAGGGCGTGCAGTTCCCCGAGGCGCGCCGCCGCGT
>CAZMQP010000118.1:0-7498 GCA_964568385.1 uncultured bacterium | reverse complement strand
CATCCGTGCAGGAGCCGTGCCACGCGCGGCCATGCTCGCGGACGCGGGTGTCGGGCCGCAAGGGCCCGCAGGGTGTCCCTGCGGGTGCAGGGACGGTGGCCGAGACGCCTCCGGGAGGACAGCGGGCCCGTGCGGCCTCCGGTGGCATCGGCCGGCCCGCGTGCGGATCGCAGGCGCGCCGCCTGCGATCCCGCACGCGCCCGGACTCACTGCAGCAGGATCAGCCGCTGGGTCCGGTCGCCCGCCTCGGTCCGCATGCGGGCCAGGTAGAGGCCCGCCGAGAGCGGCCGGCCGCGGTCGTCCACGCCCTGCCAGTGCGCCGAGTGGGCGCCCGCCTCGCGCGTGCCGTCCACGAGCGTGGCCACGACGCGTCCGGCCACATCCAGCACATCGAGGGTCACGTTCGTCGTCCGGTCGAGCGAGAACGGGATGCGCGTGCCGCCCCGGAACGGATTGGGCTTCGGCGCCGAGAGTGCGAGTACGTGACCGCCGGGGACGTCATCGACCGAGACGGCGGCGCCGCCGGCGTGCGCGAGGGCGAGATACGGCCCGCCGAGGGCCGCATCCGAGGTGAATCCCCCACCGCTGGTCGCGGCCCTGCCGTAGAGGCGCGCCACGCTCGCGGGCGTCGCGGCGTGTCCCACCTGATACACGCGCCCGGCGGGACGGTCGATGGCGCTCGCCGCCGGAGGCAGCAGTCCGAAGACCGGGAAGGTCTGCAGCACCGCCGTCGCGCCCGTCACCGGATCGATGCTGTGGATCGCCTCCGCCGTCCCGGTCCACCCGAGCCCGAGAAGCGCGCCGTCCTGCCGGACCTCGAGGCTGTGGAACTCCCGGGTCAGCGCCACCGAACTCAGCACGGCGCCGGTGAGCGCATGGCACACGTAGAGCCGCGGCGTCGCCGGGTCGGCCACGGCACGCCCGATCTGATAGAGCCGGTCCGCGCCGTCGTGGGCCGAGGCCGATGGGACGATGCGCGCCAGCACGGGAACCGCTCCGAGCAGTGTCGAGACGCCCGTCGCGGGCTCCAGCCGGCGGATCTCCCACAGGCCCGCATTCGAGGAGAAGCCGACGAGCTTGCCGTCCGAACGCGCGTGCAGGTTGGCGAAGGCCCGGTCGAGCGGGACGGTGCTGACCGAGGGCCCGCCGGGGAGGACGGTGGCCAGACGGTTGGCGCCGGCGAGGCGGCCCGCCGCGTACAACTGCCCTCCGCTCGCCGAGGCGCACACGGTGGCGCCGACGACGGCGTCGAGCCCGAGCGCGACCACGGCGCTCGAGCCCCCGCCGATCGGGTCGATGGCGCGAACGCTGCTCGCGCCCGGCGCCGCGGCGACCCCGTAGAGCGTCTGGGCGGCGCCCGGCGCGGTGGCGAGTGCGAGCAGCGCGCCGGCCGCGCACAGGATGTTCGTGAAGCGTGATTGAAGGATCACTTCGCACCTCCGGGTGGAATGGGCTTGCGTGACCGTGACGACAGGACTCCGCGATCGGTCACTTGGCTTCCACTCGCTCCATCAGCGCCTTCAGCTCGCTCGTCAGCTGCTCGAGGGTCTCGCTCTGCTGGACCAGCCGCGCCTCGAGCACCGCGATGCGCGCCTCCTTCTCCCGATGACGCTGCGCCAGCGCCTTGAGCGCGCCGAGCGCCACACCCGAGGCGTCCATCGCGGCGATGTGCTTCTCGTCGCGCCCGAGACCGAACGCCTCGGCGACCTCCTCCGCAACGGGCCCGAGATGCGTGGTCGAGGCGTCGTCCGACTTGTAGTTCCAGCGGTAGAGCGGCAGTTCGCTCACCTGGTTGAGCAGCGCGTCCACATCCACGGGCGAGAGGTTCTCCTTCACGTCCCGGCTGGAGGACTCGAAGATCAGGCCCGACAGCGTCAGGTTGCCGCTGGCATCGAGCTGGAACGTCTGGGTCGCGGTCGAGGAGTTGGTGACCGTCATCGTCGGGGCCGAGTGGACCAGATGCAGGCGCGCGCTGGGCGTGGCGGTTCCGAGGCCGACTCCCGCGGGCGCCGCCACCAATGCGTTGCCCCCCGAACCCGGCATGATGCGGAAGGTCAGCGCGCTTCCCCCGGTCACATCACGCACGAAGAAGTTGCTCTCGTTGCCCGCCACATCCCAGGTGTAGGGGTTCCAGCCGACGCTGGCATCCTGGTCGAGCCGGAGCGTCGGCGTATCGCCGATCAGGTTGTGCAGGGACGTGACCGGGGCGTTGGTGCCGAACCCCACATTCAGCCCGGTCATGAACACGGAGTAGTTCCGCGCGCTGTCCATGATCGTGAACGGCGATCTCACATCCGTGATGTTGTCGATCGAGAACATGTTGCGCCCGCCGTTGTCGCTGTCGTTGGCGGTCAGCTGCCAGTCCTTGAAGGGGAAGCCCCCGGCCACCGAGGTGTCGTCGAACCGGATGCGCAGGTTGTTCTCCTTGAGGCGGATGGTGTCGAAACCGAACGCCTCCGTGCCCGTGCAATCGAGCCCGACGCACTGGCTCCCGACCGTGCTGACGTCCTCGTTGTGCACGAAGAACTGCACGGCCTCGGGACTCGATCCGTTGTCGCGCCGGGGCGGCAGCGCGTCGGTCACCGCCGGCGCCGACAGGAGCGGCCGCGGCACGTGGAACAACCGGCTGGGGGCGGTGCTGCGGCCCTGGTCGAGCGCGGGCGCGCTCTCGTCCTGCGCGAGCGCGGGCGCGGTGGAGAGCACGGCGAGCGAACCAGCGAACAGCACCGGGGCGAACCAACGGGTCTTCATGGGCGACTCCTTCTCGAGCCGGGCTCGAGCCATTGAGGGGTGTGCGGTCCGAACTCCTCCCGAGCGAGCACGCGGATGCAGCGGCGAGTCTAGGATCGCGGCGGGGCATCGCCTATCGAATTCCGGACACGGCGGCCCACGGTGTCCGCGAAACGGGCATCTGTCCCGCATCATGGCGCAGTCACCGCGGCGCTCGCGTGTGAGGCCGGATTGCCGCCGCCCTTCCGGGTTGCTAGCGTGCTCGCGCGACCCATCGCCGGAGTGGCGGAACTGGCAGACGCGCGGGACTCAAAATCCCGTTCGGTTCACCCCGAGTGCGGGTTCGACCCCCGCCTCCGGCACCAATCCGACGAACGACGCCGGCCCGGTCGCCCGCGCCGGCGAGCGGACCTCCGTGTTCGGATCGCGATGGCTGCGGCGGCGCAGCCGATCGAAGGCGAGCGAGACGCCGGTGGTACCCGAGGCCGTCTCGATCAGAACGCCGCCGAGCACCTGCGGCCCCCTCGAGATGCTTTGCCCATGGCCGAGCGGCGCGGCGCCATGCTACGGTTCACAAGAACCTAACACGCAGATCGGCGCCGTCGAGCCGACCGGCATGGCTGCATCCCCCTTCAGGAGGTCCGCCCTGATGAAGCCGCTCTCGCGTGCCGGAGTGCGCGTGCCCGCCGCACTGTTCGCGCTGCTGCTCGCCGCCCTGTCCGCTTCGAACGCCCCAGCCGCGGAGGCGGCCCCCTCCACCACCGAGTGCTGCGGCTATCTCGTGGGCGGCAAGGTCTGGTACGACCAGAACGCCAACGGCACGATGGAGTTCGGCGAGCCGCCGCTCCCCGGCTGGACCGTGCAGGTCTACAACGCCTCGAACGTGTTCGTCGCGAGCACGGTCACGGACGCCAACGGCGACTACCTCTTCAGCGTGCCCGTGGGCTGCGGCGGCACGTTCCACCTGAAGCAGGTGGTGCAGAGCGGCTGGGCGCAGACCTTCCCGGCCGCCAACGGCGGCCACACGGGCACCGGCACGGGCTGCTCCGGGCAGATCGTCGGCCCGTTCAACTTCGGCAACGTGGACGGAGGCTGCCAGGGGCTCACGCAGACCTACACGCTCGACGGCGACTTCAATTTCGGCACGCTCAACGGCGTCGTCACCAACAGCGACCAGCTCGAACTGTCCCCCACGCCGACGACCTGGCCCTATGCGTGGATCGCCAACGCCGGCGAGGGCACCATCTCCAAGGTGAACACTCAGACGGGCCGCGAGGTGGGCCGGTATTACACGGGCCCGCCCGACGCGAACAACTTCTCCTGGTATCTCAGCCCGTCGCGCACCGTGATCGACAAGGACGGCAACTGCTGGGTGGCCAACCGCACGAACGCGCCGGACACGGCCTCGGTCACGATGATCGTGATCGACGGCGGCGACGACCGGAACCTCAACACGATCATCGACACCTCGACCGACCTCAACAACAACGGCGTCATCGACCCGAGCGAGATCCTGCCGTGGGGGCAGGACGAGCGCGTCAAGCGGCACTATCTGGTCGGCAACGTGGCCGGCGACGCCGCGCGCGGCATGGTGATCGACAAGGCCGGATTCCTGTGGGTGGGCTTGTCCGCTTCGCTGTCGCTGATCAAGCTCGACCCCAATCTGCCGATCGCGACCTACGCGCCCAACCAGCCGCCGTCCATGCCGCCGCCGCTCGCCAACGTGTTCACGGGCAAGTTCCCCTACGGGCTCGCGCTGTCGCCGAGCGGCCTGCTCTACATGAGCACGCTGAGCTACGAGGCGTTCGAGTTCGACCCGGGGCTCGCGAGCGGCGGCACCAACCTGGGTCCGGCGCTCACCGACTCCATCGACCACTCGCCGGCCATGAACTACGGCCTCGCCGTCGACAAGGACTGCAACGTGTGGTTCGCCTCGCCGAGCCACCCGCGCGTGATCCGCTGGGACACCAACGCCAACACGTGGTCCGTCAGCGGCGCCGGCGCGCCCGCCTCCGGCCGCGGCATCACCATCGACTTCAACAACAACGCCTGGTTCACCTGCAGCGACGCCAGCAACTCCGTCGTGCGCTACAACAACACGCCCTCCCCCACGGTCTCCGCCGTCTATCCCACCACCGCCTGGGGGCCGATCGGCATCGGCGTCGCGAGCGACGGGAACCTCATCGTCACCCCGTCGGGCGGCATCTGGAACAAGATCGACCAGTTCACGGGCGCCAACCTGGCGCTGCCGGGACCGCAGCTCACCGGCATGGCGCCCTACACCTACAGCGATTTCACGGGCAGCCTGCAGTCGCTGGCCTCGCTCCACCAGGGCACCTGGAGCGTCATCACCGACGGACTCTCGCCCGCCATCCTGTGGAACCTGGTGAGCTGGACGCCGAGCACGCCGCCCGGCACCAGCATCCAGATCCAGGCGCGCACGGGCCAGACGCTGCCCCTGCTCGCCGCGGCCTCGTGGACCACCATCGGCGCCCCGGGTCCGCTCGGCTCGCCGATGCCGGGCCGCTACATCGAGACGCGCGCCACGCTGCAGCGGGTGAACGAGGGCTGCTCGCCGCCGTTCGTGACGCCCATCCTCTACGACCTCACCGTGGCGGCCATCTGCGACACCTGCACGTTCGTGCTGTGCGGCTCGGACACCACCATCGCGTGCGAGTCGGCGCAGGGCGCCATCTTCGAGTACCCGACCCCGGTGCTCGAGTCGCTGTGCGACAGCACGTTCCAGATCACGTGCACCCCGCCCTCGGGCAGCGTCTTCCCCATCGGCGTGACGCCGGTCGTGTGCATGGCGGTGAGCGCGTGGGGCGACACCGCGTGGTGCACCTTCAACGTGACCGTGCTGCCGGGCTGCGACCCGGTGCCCACCGGCGCCTGCTGCCTGCGCGGCAATTGCTCACTGCTCACCGAGCAGGAGTGCCGGGCGCAGGGCGGCCTCTACTTCGGCGACGGCTCCGACTGCACGGTCGGCTGCAACGACGACTGCATCCCGCCGCCGCACCACATGACCGGCTGGTGGAAGCTCGACCCCGTGCCGGGCTCGACGCTCGCGCCCAACCTGGCGAATCCGGACCTGCCGGGCACGCTCGTCAACGGGCCCACGCCGCTGATCGGTGAGAACGTGAACGGCGCCTACCAGTTCGATGGTGTGTCGCAGTCCATCGAGGTGCCGGCCAGCCCGTCCCTCTCGCTGGCCGACGGCGACTTCACGCTCGATGCGTGGGTGCGCACGACCGCCGCGACGGGCGTGCAGCCGATCCTCGACCAGCGCGGCGGCCCGGTGACTCAGGGCTGGTCGCTCAGCCTCGTCAACGGCTTCCCGGCGCTGCAGATGGTGGTGAACGGCCGCGCCTCGAACTTCGTGCTCACCGATGCGGCGGGCACCGGCGAGGGCTTCGTGGCCGACGGCCAGTGGCACCTGGTCGCCGTGACCGTGGACCGGGACCAGCCCGACGGCATCCGGTTCTTCGTGGACGGGGTGCCGGTCGGCGCGCCCTTCGATGCGACCGGTGCGCAGGGCAGCCTGGCCAATCCCGCCCCGCTGCTCATCGCGCGCAGCCACGCCATGCAGGGGACGCGCCACTTCGCCGGTGCGCTCGACGAGATCGAGATCATCATGGACCACGTGAGTCCGGCGAAGATCGCGGACATCTTCCACGCCGGGCCGACGGGCAAGTGCCCCGAGATCTGCTACGCCACGCAGCTCGTGCCGTGCTGCTCGGGCACCAGCGCCGCGTCGTCCTTCACCATCTGCAACTACGACAATGTCAGCCACGTTTACAGCTACGGGCTGAGCGGCGTGAACGGCGGCGCCGGCTGCGGCCCCGTGGGCCCGCTCGCCTTCACGCCCAGCACCGGCACCGTGACGGTGCCGGCCGGCGGCTGCGTCACCGTGCCCGTGACGATCGCCTGTCCCAGCAACATCCCGGTCGGGCAGACGGCCTGCTACCAGGTCGCGATCTTCAATCACGATACCGGCCGCCTGTTCGACTGCCGGGGCTCCGTGCGCCGCACGCTCAAGTGGTGCCTGCAGTGGGAGGAGATCGGGGACACGCCCGTGCTCGGCCTGCTGCCGGTCCCCGAGGGCGCGACCCGGTCGCTGCGCCTGCGCGCGCGCAACCTGGCACGCGGCAGCGCACCGGCCACGCTCGACTACGAACTGCGCGCCTTCGGCGGACACCACGAGGACACGCCGAGCCGTGCGCTCGGACTCGACGGCCACCCGCCGGGCGAGCCCGTGACCGGCCGCTTCACGCTGGCGCCCGGCCAGTCGGCGACGCGGCCGCTCGACCTGCGCTTCCCGCGCGCCTGGCGGCTCGACGTCGAGCGCGTCGTGCTGTTCGGCGATGAGGATGGCGACGGCATTCCCGAGCCGCTCAGCGAGATCGCGGCCCGGGGGCTGCTGCCCGCCTCGACGGTCGGCGTGCCGGGCGGCGGCGGCACGCCCGTCACGGCCCCCGGATCCGACCGGCTGTTCCTCGCGGTGCCGAGCCCGTTCGGCGCGGTGGACGCCATCCGGTTCCGCATCCCCGGCGACGAGACGGCCGAGGTCAAGCTGCGCCTCTACGACCTGTTCGGCCGCACCGTGAAGGTCATGATCATGGAGCGCCGGCTGGAGCCGGGCGAGCACTCGGTGCCGTGGAACGGGCTCGACGACCGCGGCGTCCGGCTCGGCAGCGGCATGTACTTCCTGCGTCTCGACGTCGGCAGGCGCACCGAACGCGTCAAGCTGATCGTGCGGCAGTAGCCG
>CAZMQP010000117.1:5817-7519 GCA_964568385.1 uncultured bacterium | reverse complement strand
CAGTTCTTCTACAAGGTGCGCAAGAAGGCGCTGGGCGCCTTCAAGCACGACCTGTGGAGCATGCCCGCCGACGTGCGCCAGGCGATCGGGGCCTCGCTCGAGGAGCGGTTCACGTTCCTGCTGACGCAGCTCGCCACGAAGGGCACGCGCGCCCTGGCCGAGAAGCACGCGCCGTTCGTGCCCGGCTCCTTCCCCAGCGCGATCGAGACCGTGGGCGCCGGCAAGGGCCCCGAGGACGTCACCGGGCTGTCCGACTGAGGAGCCACCCATGAGCACCGTCGACCGCGCGGTGACCCTGTCCCAGTTCGTGTTCCAGCAGGAGCGTGAGCACCCCGAGGCCAGCGGCGAGTTCACGAGCGTCCTGCTCGACATCGCGCTCGCCGCCAAGATGATCAACAAGGCCGTCATCCGCGCCGGGCTGACCGACGTGCTCGGGGCCACGGGCGGCGAGAACGTGCAGGGCGAGCGCGTGCAGAAGCTCGACGTGTTCGCGCACGACACCATCATGCGCGTGCTCGGCTCCACCGGGCAGCTCGCGGTGGTCGCGTCCGAGGAGGACGAGGGTATCGTTCCCATCCCCGACGGGGCGCCGCTCGGCAAGTACGTCGTCAACTTCGACCCGCTCGACGGCTCCTCGAACATCGACGCCAACGTCAACATCGGCACCATCTTCTCGATCCTGCCGCGCATCTCGCGCAAGGGCCACGGCACGATCGAGGACTGCCTGCAGGCGGGACGCCGCCAGCTGTGCGCCGGCTACGTGCTCTACGGCTCCAGCACCATGCTGGTGTACACGACGGGGGACGGCGTGCACGGATTCACGTACGAGCCCTCGATCGGCGAGTTCCTGCTGTCGCACCCCAACATCCGGACCCCGGTCCGCGGCCACATCTACTCGGTCAACGAGGGCAACTACGCACGCTGGTCCGAGGGCATGAAGCGCTACGTGGACTGGCTCAAGGTCGAGGACGAGGCCACCGGCCGGCCCTACAGCGGCCGCTATGTGGGCTCGCTGGTCGCCGACTTCCACCGCAACCTGCTCTACGGCGGCATCTACATGTACCCGGGCGACGACCGCCATCCCGAGGGCAAGCTGCGCCTGCTCTACGAGAACGCCCCGCTCGCATTCGTGGCGGAGCAGGCGGGCGGACGGGCGAGCGACGGCTCGCGCCGCATCCTCGACCTGCCGCCCACCGCACTCCACCAGCGCACGCCGCTGTTCATCGGCAGCCCCGACGACGTGGCCGATTGCGAGAAGTTCCTCGCCGGCCAGCACGAGGCCGTGGGCTCGGAGCGCCGCCTGCTGCGCAGCGAGAAGGTCTAGCCGCGCCTCAGTCGCCCCGCGGCCACAGCGAGGCGACGCGCCAGCGGATCTCGTCGCGCACCTCGCGGAACACCTCGAGCGACCGCTCGGGGGGCGCCAGCGAGGGGTCGGGCAGCGGCCAGTGCACGCGCCGCACGTCGCCGGCCAGCGGCGGGCAGGTCTCCTCCTGCTCGCCGCACAGCGTCACCACCGTATCGGCGGTCCGCCACGGCGTATCGTCCACGTGCTTGGAGACGTGCGTCGTCAGGTCGATGCCGACCTCCTGCATGACCGCGATGGCGTTGGGATGCACGCGGCTGGGCTGCGTGCCGGCGCTCATCAGCGTCACCTCGGAGGGCGCGAAGGCCCTTGCGAAGCCCTCGGCCATCTGGCTGCGCG
>CAZMQP010000117.1:0-5807 GCA_964568385.1 uncultured bacterium | reverse complement strand
CAGCACCGTGCCGGGCGGCCTCGTGATGAAGGCGGCGGGGCGAAGGGCGTCGCTCATCGCGCCAGCACCACGTTCTTGTAGGCGCGCGCCGCGGCGACGCCGCCGAGCAGCGGGCCCAGCCAGTAGATCCAGTGGAACGACCACGTGCCCGAGACCACCGAAGCGCCGAAGGCACGTGCGGGGTTCATGGCGGCGCCCGTCAGCGGCCCGGCCGCGAGGATGCCCATCGCGTAGGCGAGCCCCACCCCGAGTCCGCCGGCGCGCGACGCGCGCTCGTCCACGAGCGTGCCCCACACCGCGGTGACGAGGAAGAACGTGAGAATGAACTCCATGAGCACCGCCTGCGACACCGACACCCCGGCGGCCACCATCGGCACGCCGTAGTGGACCGCGTCCCCGGCCACGCCCGGCACGGCGGCGCGCAGCAGGAAGCTGGCCACCACCGCGCCGAGCAGCTGCGACAGCCAGTAGGTGATGGCGGACGTCCACGACAGCCGGCCGGTCAGGACGAAGCCGAACGTGACCGCGGGATTGAAGTGGGCGCCGGAGGTGGAGGCGAGCGCGGAGACCATGACCGCCAGAGCGAGCCCGTGTGCCAGCGCGATGGTGAGCAGGTGGTCGGTGCCGAGCAGATGCTGCTGCACGATGGCGCCCTGCCCGATGAAGCACAGGGCGAACGTGCCGAGGAACTCGGCCCAGTACGACTTGGGTCCCTGGTCCATGCCGTCTCCGTGGTGGATCCGCGACGCCACGCCCGGCGCCTCGCGCCGAGCGGCAGGTCACGCTAGCCGCGCGGCCGCTCGCGCGTCAATCGCGGCGGCGGATCAGACGAGCAGCTTCTCGCGGCGCAGCAGTTCCTCCATCAGCTTGGCGCTGCGCGCGGCCTGACCCGCATGGCAGTTGTTGAAGAAGAGATAGGTCTGCTTGGCCTGCAGCGCCAGCGCCCGGATGCGCTCGAGCCACTCCGAGAGCTCGGCGGCGGTGTACTCGTGGTCGTAGCGGTCGCCGTGCCCGCCACCGCCCGCGCGCGCGCCTGCGGCGGCGGGCCGGCCGCTCCCCCACCAGTTGGCCGCATTGCGTCCGTGGAAGCGCACGTAGCCGGTGTCCGTCGTCAGGTGGGTGACCGGGGGCACCAGCCCGCGTAGCGCCGGCTCGTCCACGGCGCAATAGCCGAGCCGCCGCTCGCGCAGCCACTCGGGGAGCCGGGGATGCATCCAGGAATCGTGGCGGAACTCCACCCACAGCGGCTCGCCCTCGAGCCGCTCGCGCAGCCGCTCGAGATGCGCCTTGGCGGCCTCGCCCCGCTGGAAGCCGTAGGGGAACTGCGCCAGCAGCCCGCGGTACTTGCCCGCGTCCTTGAGGGGCGAGAGGCAGGCGAGGAATGCGGCGTCGGTGACCGACTCGGTCGCCGGGTCGGCGCTTCGCTCGTGGGTCATGGAGCGGTGCAGCTTGACCATGAACTCGAACCCGCCGGGCGTCCTGGCCGCCATCGCCGCCAGCGTGCGCGGGGGCGGGATGCGGTAGTACGTGGCGTTGACCTCGACGCACGGGAAGTGCCGCGCGTAGTACTCGAGGAAGTCACGGCTGCGCGTGCCCGGCGGATAGAACGGCCCGACCCAGTCGGCGAACGAGTAGCCCGACGTGCCGATGCGGATCGAAGGTGCGGCGGGGCTCATTCGGGAGGCGGCTTGCGCTCGAGCCGGGGCTTGAGCTGGGTGGGGTCGGGCGCCGATCGCTCGGGCCCCTGGTCGTAACCGCCCCGGCCCTTCAGGCGCTCCCGGGCGGCCCTTCGCTGCGCCCGGGCATCGCCCTTGGCGGCATCCTCGGAACCCGGCCGGGACGCGGCGCCAAACGGCACGTGGCCGAGCGCGCGGCGGTAGGCGAGCGAACCGGCCGGAACGACCGCCGCCTCGCCCAGCCGGTCGCGCACGCGGTCGAGCGCCTCCTGGAGGGCCGTGCGCCGCTCGTCCTGCTGGAACAACTCGGTCTGGCCGCCCTCGCCCCGCTTCTCGAGCGCCGCCGCGCTGACGCCGATCAGGCGCACCGGCTCGCCCGTCCAGTGCTCGCGCCACAGGGCCCGGCACACCTCGAAGATCGAGCGATGGTCGTCCACCGGCACCGGCAGCGCGCGCTGGCGCGTGAGGGTGCGGAAGCGGAAGTCGCGCAGCTTGAGCACCAGCGTGCGCGAGACGAATCCGTCGCCGCGCAGGCGCCGGGCCACCTGGTCCGAGAGCCGCAGCAGCGTGCCCTCGAGGAACGCGGGGTCGCGCGAGTCCTCGGGCAGCGTCACCTCGTGGCCCATGGACTTGGGATCCACGCCCTCGTGATAGGGCACGACCGGCGTGCGGTCGCGGCCCCAGGCGGCCTGCCTCAGGTGCGGCCCCACGACCCCGAAGTGCTGTTCGAGCAAGGGCTCGGGGGCGTTGGCGAGGTCGCCCACGGTGCGGATGCCGATGCGCTCGAACGCCGCCGCGGTCTTCTCGCCCACCCCCCACAGCGCCTGCACCGGCTGCGGCCAGAACACGCCCCGGAAGCGCACTTCGTCCATCACCGTCAGCCCGCGCGGCTTCTCGACGCCCGAGGCCATCTTGGCGATCAGCTTGTTGGGGCCGACGCCGATCGAGGCGCCGAGCCCGTGCTCGGCGGCGATGCGCTGCTGGAGGCCGCTCGCGATGCGGATCGCCGCCTCCTCGGTGTCGCCGCGTGAGCCCAGCTTGGAGAGGTCGAGGAACGCCTCGTCCACGCTGAAGGGCTCCACGTCGGGCGTCACGGTGAGGAACAGTTCGAGCAGCTCGAGCGACTTCTCGACGTACTTGCGCGGGTTGCCCTCCACGTACTCGGCATGCGGGCAGAGCCGCCTCGCCTCGCGCATCGGCATGCCGGCGCGCACCCCGAACGGCCGGGCCTCGTAGGAGGCGGCGGTCACGACGCCACGACGGTCCTTGTCGCCGCACACGATCACCGCCTTGCCGCGCAGGTGCGGGTGCAGCTGCTGTTCGACCGAGGCGAAGAAGGCGTCCATGTCCACCAGCAGGATCATGCGGGAGGCTCCCCGAGCGGCGGGTTCATCCGGGGCCCGACCAGGCGCGGTTCAGCCGCCAGCGGGCGCTGCGGGTGTCGTAGCAGAGCTCGTAGCTGTCGTCGCGCGATCCCTGCACGGCGAAGTGACGGTACACCGCCTGGCCGTCGCGGCGGTTCCACTGGCCGGTCACCTGGCGGACGCGGATGACGCGCCCCTGCCATCGGAACCGGATGGGGCGCATCGCGCCGTCCACGAATGCGGTGAGCACGTCGATCGGGTCATCGAGGGTTTCGAACATGGGGGTCCTGGCACCGCGGCCAGCCTACTGCACGTCCGTGCAGTCGGCCAGTGCTTTCCGGGACGATGACCGGGAGCCGGCCCCGGGTTGGTATGCTTGCCGCGCCCGGCACCCTCGCCCCGACATCCCGAACCCCGAAGGAGGCCCTCCCCGATGGGCCGTCGCATCCGCTTCCCCCGCCGCTCCGTCCTGACCGCCCTCGCGCTGCTGGCGCTGGCCGCGCCGGCCTCCGCACAGGTCTTCGTCAACGAGATCCTGCCCAACCCGGTCGGCTCCGACAACGGGGCCGAGCGCGTCGAGATCTTCAATGCCGGCCCGGGCGCCGTGGACATGACCGGCTGGGCCATCGACGACGCGGTCACCATCGGGCAGGTGGCGGTGCGCGCGCGCATCCCCGAGGACCTCGACCCGGCCTGCTCGACCAACCCGATCATCGGCCCCGGGGAATACCGCTCGGTGATGATGCAGGGGGGCGCGGCGGTGCTGAACAACACCGGCGACGACGTGTACCTGGTCTCCGACCGGCTCCTGAGTGCCACGGTCGTGCACGCCGTGACCTACCCCGCCACCGTCGGCGAGGGGCAGTCGTGGGCCTCGATCCCGAACGGCTCGGCCAACTTCGCCTGGCGCGTCCCGACGCTGTGCGCGAGCAACGGCGGCACCGGCGATGTCGTCGCGCCCGCCGCCATCACCGACCTGCTGGCCTCACCGGGCGCCTATCCGGGCGAGATCCGGCTGACGTGGACCGCGCCCGGCGACGACGGCAACACCGGTACGGCGAGCAGCTACATCATCCGCGTCTCGCACGACCCCATCACCGCCGGCACCTTCGACGCCGGCGCCGACATCGACCGCTGGATCCAGGAACGCCTGCCGCGCGCCGCCGGCCTTCCCGAGACGCTGGTGGTGTTCGGGCTCGACCCCGATTCGCTGTGGTACTTCGCCATCAAGTCCCAGGACGAGGTGCCCAACACGAGCGGGGTCTCCAACAGCAGCGGCACGGCGTCGCTGGCGGGGACGCTGCTCGACCCCGACCTCGGCTTCACCGCCTACTTCGGCAACCTGCACTCGCACACGAGCTACTCCGACGGCGTGCAGACGCCGGCACAGGCCTATGCCTACGCCCGCACCGGAGCGCCCACCGCACTCGACTTCCTGGCGGTCACCGACCACAACCACACGGGCGCCGGCATGAGCTATGGCAACTACGCGCTCGGACTGGCCGAGGCCGCCGCAGCCAACGCCGACGGCGACTTCGTGGCGCTCTGGGGGCAGGAGTGGGGCATCATCGCCACCGGCGGGCACGCCAACGTGTTCGAGTCCCCGGCGCTGTTCGGCTGGGAGGCCGGCCAGTACGACGTGTTCGTGGCGCAGGGCGACTACACGGGGCTCTACACCGCCTACCGCGCCAACCCGCCCGCCAACGGCTACCCGCCGTTCGTCGAGTGGTGCCACCCGTCGTCCGGTGACTTCAACAACTACGCGGTCACCGACGATGGCAAGGCCGTCGTGAGCCTGATGGCGCTGATCACGGGTCCCGCCTTCTCCACCGCCACCGACGAGTCCGACGTGGGCAGCACCACGGGCAACGAGGCGCTGTTCCAGGACGCGCTGCGCAAGGGCTTCCGCATCTCGCCCGCCGGCGACCAGGACAACCACAACGCCACCTGGGGCGCCTCGACCGAGACGCGCACCGTGGCGCTCGCCTCCGGGCTGACCAAGTCGCAGATCATGGGCGCGCTCGCCGCGCGACGGAGCTACGCCTCGCAGGACCACAACGTGCGCGTGCAGTTCTCCGCCGAGGGCCGGCCGATGGGCGCCGCCTGGACCGCGGCCCAGGGCATCCGCTTCGCCGCACGCGTCATCGACCCCGACCCCTCGGACGGCGTCGCCCAGATCGACCTGCTGCGCGGCATCACCGGCAGTTCCAATGCCCAGGTGGTCGCGACCAGCATCGGCAGCTCGAGCTTCGCGTGGCGCGAGCAGCAGACGTTCCCGGTCGGCACCGAGGCGCACTACTACCTGCGCATCCGCATGAACGACAACGCCAACGTCTGGACGGGCCCGGTCTACGTGACCTACGACCCGAACTCGGTGGTGGCGGTGGGCGACGGTCCGGCCGCCCCCGGCCTGCGCATGGCGGCCAGCCCCAACCCCGCCACCCACCAGGTCACCGCGTCGTTCTCGCTGCCGCGCGACGCGCGCCAGGCGCACCTCGCCGTGTACGACGCGAACGGCCGGCACGTGAAGACGCTGCTCGATGGGCCGCTCACGGCGGGGATGCACCAGATCGCGTGGACCGGCACCGACGACCTCGGGCGCCCCTCGCCCGCCGGCATCTTCTTCATGCGCCTCGCCGCCGGCGAGCAGCATGCCGTCCGCAAGGTGATCCTGATGCGGTAGCGGCCGGACCGGGCTCCAGCACGAAGCGCCCGACCCCGCGAGGGGACGGGCGCTTCGTCGTTCGCGGCGCGCGCGGCGCCCGGG